>JAFWQX010000135.1 GCA_017508875.1 Clostridia bacterium
TGGCAAGTGATAAGTTGCAAGTTGCAAGTTGCTCCGCCGCTTAACTCTGAACTCTGAACTCTTAACTCTTAACTCGATAAGCCTTTATTTACCAGCGCTCTTACCGCGTTGAGCACGGCCAGCACCATGACGCCGACGTCTGCGAATATTGCCAGCCACATGCCTCCGACGCCCAGCGCCACGAGCACGAGCGAGAGCAGTTTCACGCCGATCGAGAAGCAGATGTTTTCGTAAATGATGCGCATGCACTTTTTGGAAATGCGTATGGCCGTGGCGATCTTCATCGGATCGTCATCCATCAGGACAACGTCGGCGGCTTCGATCGCGGCGTCGGAACCGATGCCTCCCATCGCTACACCTATATCCGCACGCACGAGCACGGGCGCGTCATTGATACCGTCGCCAACGAAAGCGAGCTTGCCTTCAGGGAGGAGCGCTTCGAGTTTATCGACCTTGTCGCCGGGCAAAAGTTCGCTGTAGACTTTATCGATCCCGAGTGCGGAGGCAACGTCTTCAGCGACTTCTTTTCTGTCGCCCGTGAGCATGACGGTGCGGGTGATCCCGCATGAATGAAGAGCTTCGATGGCGCCCTTAGAGCCGGTTTTAATGCGGTCGGAAATAAGAATGCGGCCGGCGTAGATATTGTCAACGCACACGTACGAGCAGGTCGCGGAGGCGGCGGAGACAGCAACTGCGGAGTATTGACCTGAGGCGGCGGACGGGGCGGAGGGAAGAGCGACGCCCAGCAGATCGAGCAGAGCGGCGTTGCCCACGGCGACGGTGCGGCCGTCAACGTCCGCGATAACGCCCTTGCCGCTTATGCTGCGGATATTGCCTACGCGCGAGCGGTCAGGCGTTTTGCCGTATGCGCGGATCAGACTGAGCGCGATGGGGTGCGGCGAATCGGTCTCGGCCAGAGCGGCGAGCTCCAGAAGAGCCGAGGAAGATATTGACACCGGCTCCACGGAAACGACCTCGAACGAACCTTCGGTGAGCGTCCCGGTCTTGTCGAAAACCACTGTCTGCGTGCGGGACAATGCCTCTATGAAGCTTGCGCCTTTGATCAGTATGCCTTCGCGTCCGGCGCCGCCCAGGCTAGCAAAAAAGCCGAGGGGAATGCTGACGACGAGCGCGCAGGGGCAGGAGGCAACGAGGAACGCCAGAGCGCGGTAGAGCCACGTTGTCCAGGCGGGACTGGAATTAAGTATGAATCGCGAGATCAGCGGCGGCAGTACGGCGAGCAGTACGGCGGCAATGCACACGGCGGGCGTGTAGATCCGCGCGAATGACGATATGAAATTTTCGGACTTTGATTTGCGGTCGCTCGCGTTTTCGACCAGCTCCATAATGCGCGAAACGGTTGATTCGCCAAACTCTTTTGTCGTACGAAGCACCAGCTCCGCGCTCAGATTCACGGTCCCGGAAAGCACTTCGTCTCCCGCCCTTACCGTGCGGGGCACGCTTTCGCCCGTGAGCGCGGCGGTGTCAAGCGCGGATTCGCCCTTTTCGACTGTTCCGTCGATCGGCACTTTTTCGCCTGGCTTGATAAGTATCAGGCTGCCGGGGGCAACTTCTTCGGGTGATACGACGCTAACTTCCGGAGCCCCTTCAAAATTCTCCGCATCCACGATCAGATTCGCGTGATCCGGCCGTATATCCATGAGCGCCGCGATATTTTTGCGGCTCTTGTCCACAGCGAGCCCTTGAAACAGCTCCCCGATCTGATAAAACAGCATCACCGCTGGGGCCTCAAAAAAGTCTCCGTCGGAAATGTAGCCCAGCACGAACGCGCCGATCGTGGCAATGCTCATAAGGAAGCATTCGTCAAGCACCTGCCCGCGGATAATTCCTTTCGCCGCTTTGCGCAGCACGTCGTATCCGATGATCAGGTAGGGGACAATTGCGAGTGCGAGCGTCACATATTTCGGCAGGCTGAGCAATTTGAGCGGTATGAGCGCCGCGGTCAATACGGCCGCGATTATTATTCTTATCAGGAGTTTTTTGTGTTTCTTTTTCATAACCCTGCTCCGGATCATGCAAAATTTGCAATTTTCAATTTGCCATTATCAATCTATGTATATCTCGCAGTCGTCTTCTACTTTCCTGCACTGCTTCCGGACTTCCTTCATCACTTTTTTCTCATCTGCATCCGGCGCGAACTCCACACTCATCTTCTGATTCATAAAATTTACCGAGACTGACGCCACGCCTTCGACCTTCGCCGCGGCGGCCTCCATCTTGTTAGCGCAATTTGCGCAGTCAACGTCGATCTTATACGTCTTTTTCATCTCTTTGCTATTCCTTTCGTGGATGATCCATCCGGCAATCGATTAAACAGTTGCTTAATCGTTGACCCGATTATGCGCCCGCCGCACCGGCAATGTCAATACGCCCTGCCGTTTTGCTTCCGCCGTCAATAATTTAGCTGCCGATTTCAATAATTTGTTGCTTTCCGAAGCTCAGACATATATAATCATTACACGAAAGGAGCTCATCCAAAATGAAGATCGATCAACTGCCACATAACCACGGGAGATTGCCCGCAAACCTTGTCGCGGAGATGCCGGACGTAAGCAATTTCGAGACCGCGGCGGACATTTTTAAACTGATATGCGACGGAAGCAGGCTGCAGGTGTTCTGGCTGCTTTGCCACTGCGAAGAATGTGTAGCGAACCTCTCGACGTTGACCGGCCTCTCGAGCCCGGCGCTTTCGCATCACCTGAAAATATTGAAGACCGCGGGACTGATCGTCAGCAGGCGCGACGGGAGGGAAGTGCATTACACCGCGGCAGATACGCCGAGAGCCGGGGCGCTGCACCAGATGATAGAGGAGATCGTCGAATTGTCCTGCCCGGCGCACGACGATGAAGAGAAGCGCGAGGATCCGGACAGCGCGTCAGGGGTGGTAAAAGAGGCACACGACTGGATGGTGGAGAATATTGACCGGCGCGTAAACATCGGCGAGCTGTCGAAGAGGTTCCACATTAATCCGACGACGCTCAAAGAGCAGTTCAAGGTTATATACGGGCAGCCGGTCGGGGCGTATATGCGCGAGCTCAGGATAAAAAAGGCGATGGAGCTTTTGCGGACAACGAATATGCCGGTCGCGGATATTGCCGCCGCCGTCGGGTACGATTCGCAGGGCAATTTTGCGCAGGCGTTCAAGGGCAGAACGGGTATGCTGCCGACGGAATACAGGGGACTTTACTGAACCGGCTCTGCATCACGGGCGGCCTTTACGATAGCTAGAATGTCCGAATAGTTGTTTTTACCGCCTGCTACAACGGAACTTGTCACGCCGCTCCTGATCGGGAGCGGTTTTGCGTCAATATCGGTGATGATCCCGCCTGCTTCGGTGAGGATAAGACCTCCCGCGGCGTAGTCCCACGGGGAGAGGGTGAGTTCAAAGAAGCCGTCTGCTCTGCCTGCGGCTAACGTGCAAAGGTCGTATGCGGCTGAGCCTGAGCGGCGCAGATCCGTACACCTCATCAGCAGTTCCGCTGCGGCATTCATGCTTTTTCTGCCGAGCGTCTCGCGGTAGTACGGCGAAGTCCCGAAAACGATCAGCGAACGGTCTAACATCGCGTTCCCGGCGAAAATGCGCCTGTCCCCGAGATACGCGCCGTTTCCTTTAAGCGCGTGAAAATACTCTCCGGTGTACGGCTGGAGCACCGCGCCCCACAGCTGGACGCCGTCTTTGAGCAGCCCGACGGAGATCGTAGAGAGCCTGTAATCTTTAATAAAATTCGTTGTCCCGTCGATCGGGTCGATAACGAAAACGTAACCGGATCCGGCCGCGCTGCCTGCGGGCTGCTCGTTTTCCTCCGCTTCCTCGGCCAGAAACGTTGCCCCGGGAAGGACCGCGGACAATTCTTCTTCGAGCAGTTCCTGCACTGCTTTGTCGTAGCGCGTAACGAAATTAACGCTGCCGCCTTTGGCTTCGACCCCGAGCTGGTCAACGTTATGGCGCGGCGAGCTGTCGTACCTGGCGGACAATACAAGTTCGCCTGCTCTGTATATTATTTCTTTGAATCTGGTCAATATTTCGGCTGTGAGCATATGGTGCACTTCTTTCGGGCAATGATTTGGGTTATAATATGGAGCGGGTCCGGATCCGGATCTGTGGTAGATTATAGCGCAAATAATGAAACGGTAACAAGTAAATTACAAATAGCAAATGGCAAATTGCAAGTGGCAAGTGGCAAATGGGCGAACCGAGTGATGGCACGAATTTTGGGTCTACTGCGAACCCCGGAATCGGTTCGCAGTTCGGTCAAAGCACGAACCGGATGATGGCACGAATTTTGGGTCTCATGCGTTCCCTTCATTAATTCGCATTTCGGTCAA
>JAFWQX010000017.1 GCA_017508875.1 Clostridia bacterium
GTATACACTATCATTACAGTGGGAAACAGTATTCCTGCTTGGAAGACGTGCAGAGGGATGCTTTCAAATATATAGAGCTGTTCTATAATAGGAAGCGGCTGCACAGCAGTTTAGGATACAAAAGTCCGGTATCATACCGTCTGTCACCCCAGGCTGCATAAGATCCCAAAAGCGGAGCAGGATCGACGCCTTTTCTGTGCTTCGCCGGAGAGATAAACAAAGGCAGAAAAACACAAAGTCGTTGTCATTGACAACACAAAACAACGATGAAAGCAGTAATAACCAACAAACAAAACAATGCGTATGGACAAGACATTGACCGCTTACAAAAAACCTGCCAGTCCAAGAGGGTGATACTTTGCGATTTAATATGAACAGCAATTATAAAACCATTATTTATCCCCTCTTAAAAATTATTATTTGTATTTGTTTCAACACGGCCGTTTTTTTTAGAAGAAACTGGCTTAAAATAACAAATCAAACCGTCAATTGTGCATGGTAATAGCAAACAATTAAAATTAGAGCTGGGTGATTCTCTGTTTTGGCAAAAGGATGAGCAAAAAGACGAAGGAGACAGCGCCCGAGTCACTCAAAAAAGTGAAAAAAAGTATTATTTGAGTGACTCAACGAACAATAATCATGCTTAGTTTAAAAAAGGGGCGCAAAGGTTTTAATCTCACGAGGAGAAGGAGACAATACCAGCCCGGCGCCGTCTCCCGGCGGGATATTGGCGCAAAACACCGCCTGGATTTCAGTTTTTAATTTTCAGGCGGTGTTTTCAGAGTGAGGGCGCCGTCTCCCGGCGGAATATTGGCGCAAAACACCGCCTGAATCTCAGTTTTTAATTTTCAGGCGGTGTTTTCAGAGTGAGGGCGCCGCTTCCCGTGGGAAAATGGGCGCAAAACACCGCCTGGATTTCAGTTTTTAATTTTCAGGCGGTGTTTTTAGAGTGAAGGCGCCGCTTCCCGGCGGAAAATGGGCGCAAAACACCGCCTGGATCTCAGTTTTTAATTTTCAGGCGGTGTTTTCAGAGTGACACAAATTGCCCAAATTGAAGAACGTGTGCCACTCCTCGAAAATTTCACGGAAACAGGAAAAGAGCCTTCATGGAAAACAATGGAAAACAAGGTCTATGATTTTTGTGTTATTTATGGCATAATAGTAGCTGTGAAAGGATAAGCGATTTTCTTTTTCACAAATAAATCAGGAGACAGTTATCTAGACATGGGTATATCTGAAGTTATTGCGCTAATTAGCGGGATCGCCCTCTTCCTATTCGGTATGTCGCTGATGGGAGACGGACTAAAAAAATTGTCCGGCGGAAAGCTTGAACCTATCCTTTATAAATTGTCCGGAACAAAAATTAAAGGTATATTGCTTGGCACCGGCGTAACTGCCGTCATACAATCTTCCAGCGCGACAGCGGTAATGACCGTAGGCTTTGTAAACTCCGGGATGATGAAAGTCAAACAAGCGGTAAACATAATAATCGGTGCCATTCTGGGCACAAGTATTACTGGCTGGGTAGTTTGTCTGAGCTACATTGAAGGTGCCGGAATCATCGGCGAGATCGCATCCACCGCCACTTTAACCGGAATCGTCGCAGTCACCGGAGTAGTACTAAGGATGGTCGGTAAAAAGCAAACGACCAAACATGTCGGAAATATTCTGATGGGCTTTGCCGTGCTGATGTTTGGCCTTAGTTATATGAGCAAAGCCGCAGGCGGACTCGGAGACGAAGCGTGGTTTACTTCTGCGATAACTTCCCTTTCCAACCCTTTTCTGGGCATACTGATCGGCATCGTGTTTACGGCGATACTGCAATCTGCTTCCGCAGCTGTCGGTATTCTCCAGGCACTTTCCGTAACCGGCGCGATCGCCTTTTCTGAAGCCCTGCCGCTCCTCATGGGCATATGCATCGGCGCTGCCGTCCCGGTAATGATATCAGCGATAGGCGCTAACGTAAGCGGCAGAAGAGCCGCTGCAGTATACCCGGTGGCAAATGTCCTCGGCGTACTCGTCTCTTCGGCATTGTTCTACATTATAAACGCTTTTGCGAAATTCAGTTTCACGTCGATGGTCATGAACCCGTTCTCCACTGCTCTGGTCAATACCATACTGCGTCTCTGTTTCGTTGTCCTGCTCTTCCCTCTCACAGGAGTTATAGAAAGAGTTGTCACCGCATTTATCAGGGACAAGAACGGCGAGTTAGAGGAAAAACCGCAGATCGAGCTCGAAGACAGATTCATTGCCCATCCCGCACTTGCGATCGAGCAGACGGAAATTTATATCAAACAAATGGCAGGGCTTTCGCAGGAAGGCATTTCGGAAGCAATAAAACTGTTCGGCAGCTATTCGGAAGACGACTTTTCCAGGGTAAAGAGGATGGAAGATAACGTCGATAACTACGAAGACAGCATCGGTACTTATCTCATGAAGATAACCGGAAAAGAAATGCTCGCGACGCAAAGCGAAAAAGTTTCACTTTTCCTGCATACACTTTCTGACTTTGAGCGTATCTCGGACCACAGCCTGAATCTGGCTGAAAGTGCGAAGGAAATATATGAGAAAAGCATTAACTTTTCTGAAAACGCGAAAAAAGAACTTGACGTTCTCTTTAAAGCGACCGGCGCAGTGCTCGAACTAACCGTTAAAGCATTCACCGAAAACGATCTCGTCAGCGCCGCTCACGTGGAACCTCTCGAGGAACTGATCGACGACCTGTGCGATAACATGAAGCATAACCACGTTGACCGCCTCCAGCGCGGCGAATGTACGCTTAACCAGGGCTTCATTTTCAACGATATCGTAACGAACTGCGAGCGCGTATCTGACCACTGCTCAAACATTGCCCTCGATATTATCGAACTTTCCGGCAATGAACTTCATCCTCACGAATATTCTCACAATCTCCTCAAGCAGGATTCAGAAGCGTTCAAGAAAATCTACGACGAGTACAGCGAAGTTTTCAAGATTTGAAATAATTTACGGTTTTGGACCGGGAGCAGTGAGATATGAGTTTTATTAGTTTAAACGGAGTTACAAAGCGCTACAGGACCGGTAACGTAGTGATCGAGGCCGCGAAGAATATGACTTTCGACATAGAGAAAGGTGAACTGGCGGTCATTGTCGGTCCGAGCGGCAGCGGAAAGACTACTATACTTAATATACTCGGCGGAATGGATTCGTCGGACAGCGGGACGATCTCCGTTGACGGCACTGATATCCAGTTCTACAGCAGAAAGCAGCTCATCGAATACCGCCGCCATGACGTCGGGTTTATTTTCCAGTTCTATAACCTCATTCCGAATCTCACGGCGAGGGAAAACGTTGAACTCGCGGCGCAGATCACGCGTGATTTTATACCGGCCGAAATTATTCTTGAAAAAGTCGGTCTTAAAGACAGAATGGACAACTTCCCCGCTCAGCTCTCCGGCGGCGAACAGCAGCGCGTTTCGATTGCGCGTGCGCTTTCGAAAAAGCCGAAACTGCTGCTTTGCGACGAACCGACAGGCGCACTTGACTATACGACGGGCAAGATGATCTTAAAGCTTCTTCAGGATACGTGCCGCGAGGACAATATGACAGTCATTATCGTTACTCATAATTCTGCTCTCACCGCAATGGCTGATAAAGTCATACACGTCAGAAGCGGCGAAACGGTAAAAGTGGTCAAAAACGAAACTCCCTCCCCCGTCGAAGAAATTGAATGGTAATGAAGAACGCAGCGTTTAAAAACACCCTTCGCACTATCTGGCGCACGAGGGCAAGATATTTTTCGATCCTTTGCATCGTAGCTCTCGGTGTTGGTTTTTTTGCCGGAATAAAAGCGAGCAAACCGGATATGATCCGCTCTACGGACATCTATTCGGATTCACAGAACCTGATGCACTTCCGCCTTGTATCTACGTGGGGATTCGACGAAAAGGATGCCGAAAAGATATCCGCTGTCCCCGGTGCCTCCCTTAAGCGCTCTTATTTTTACGATGCAATAATAAGCAACGGCAGCGACGAATCGGAAGCGCATTTCATATCTTACGATAAAGACAGCGACATAAATCAGTTATGGCTCAAAGACGGCCGTTTCCCGGTCAAAAGCACTGAATGTCTGCTCGATTCTGCAGCGTCGGCGTTCGTTAACGGCAGCCGTATAACGGTGCTTACCAAAGACTCAGAAGGAACTTTATCAAATACCGATTTTACCGTTGTCGGACACGTCTATTCTTCAATGTACGTTTCAGACTTTGAGCACGGCAACACGATGCTCGGAGACGGAGATATTGACGTCGTCGTATTCATACCGAAGGACAATTTTATCATTGACGTCTTTACCGAACTTTACGTCGTTTTCGACGACATGAAAGCTGAAAACGTTTATTCAGACGGTTACATTGCCGCGGAAACGCGCAGGAAAGCCGAACTTGAAGCCTTGCTGAAAGAGACGGGAGCAGAAAGATATGCCCGTACTGTTGCAGAAGCAGAAAATAAAATTTCAGAAGCAGAAGCAGAAATCGAAGACGGAGAAAGAAAATTAAGAGAAGCGGAAGAAGAACTTAGAGACGCTAAAACGCAGCTTGAAGACGGTGAAAGACAGCTCGAGGAAGGCAAAGCGCTTTTAGAAGAAAAACGGCTCGAACTCGAAGCAGGAAAGAAAGAATACGAAGCGGGAGAAGCAGAATACAACCGCAAAACTATCGACGCCGCTAACGCCTCGACCGCCATTATCGAAGCACGCCGTCAATACTCTGAAGGTTACGAAGAATATACGGAAGCTGCGCTCAGAGCCGAAAAAGAACTGTCTGACGCCCGGGAACAGATCAGCGTCGCTGAAGTCAATCTGGAACGAGGCAAAGAAAAACTCGACGAAGCCCGGGAAACGTATGAGACGGTGCGGAAGCTTTATGACGACGCTTTTAACGTATACGAAGTCCTGCGTGACAGCTACGAAAATATAAAAGAAGCCATCGGCATGGACAAAGAAAAAGGGCTTATTAAAGAACAGTTCGACAGAGCGTATGAATTCTTTTTAAGTATCGGTCTGAGGCTCGACGAGAGCAAGGCCGAGCTGGAGGCTAACCAGGCAGAATATGACAGATACTGTGCTGAACTTGAGGATGCAAAGGCTAAATACGAAGCAGGTGTTAAAACGTCAGAAGAAGAACTTGCAAAAGCCGAAAAAAAGCTTTCTGACGCTAAAGCCGAGATCGAATATAACGAAGACCTGATGATCAACGGCGCGGCGCTTTTAGAAGAAGGCAGGAAGGAACTTGATGAAGCTAAAAAGCAGATCGAAGATGGCGAAGTTCAATTAGCCGAAGGCGAAGCGGAACTGGCCGAAAAAAGTGCAGCGTTTGAAGAAGCAAAAGAAAAATACTCCGCAGGGCTTGAAGAGTATCGCGAAGGTGTTGCGAAGATAGAGGCAGCAAAAGCGGAAGCGGAAGACGGAAAGCAGCAGCTCTCTGAGCTTGAGATGCCCGAGACTTTTATTTATACCCGCTATGATAACGGCGGATATGAGGAATTCGGTCAGAACGCTGAAAGGATCGGAAACATAGCAAAGGTGTTCCCCGCTTTCTTCATAATAGTAGCGGCGCTCGTTTCGATAACGGGTATGAGCCGTCTGGTAAGCGAGGAACGGACACAGATCGGAACGATGAAAGCGCTCGGCTACTCAGGAGCCAGAATATTCTCGAAATATCTTTTTTACTGCCTTTCCGCAACGTTTCTGGGCTGCGTTCTCGGACTGTCGATCGGGTATAAACTCTTCCCGTTCGTTATTTTTAAAGCATATTCCATCCTTTACAGAATACAGGTCATGAACATACCGTTCCAGTGGATCGATGCCATAATTATTACATCAGTAAGCCTTGCAGTAGCGGCGCTGACGGTGCTTTTCAGCTGCCTTAAAGCGATTACTCCTGTTCCTGCCCAGCTTATGCGTCCTGCCGCTCCTGCCTCCGGTAAGCGTGTACTTTTTGAACGCGTAAAATTCATCTGGAAGCGGCTCTCTTTCTTCAGCAAAGTTACGGTCAGAAACGCTTTCAGGTATAAAAAGCGCATGATCATGACGCTTATAGGGATAATGGGCTGCACGGCGCTGATGCTATGCGGATTTGCACTTAAAGATTCGATCTCGGATATCGTCGCAAAACAATTTGACAACGTAATGCACTTCAGCGCTATGGCCTACGCGGACGGAATTGACCGCCAAGGAATAAACGGGATCGAAAATATTGTCCGTTCCTACGATAAATCCGGAAGCGTTACGGCCGCGATACAGAAATCTTATTCCGTCTCTGCCGGAGGAGGAAAATCGCAGAACGTTTACGTTGTCGCGCCGGAAAGTTCGGACAAAGCAGACAGGATCATAGATACGAAGAGCAGGACAACAAAGGAGCGTTATACACTTGAGCCCGGTTTTACGCTGCTTACTGAAAAGCTCGCTAAAAATCTCGGCGTGAAGATAGGAGATACTGTTACGATCTCCGTGAGTGACACGAAGAAAGCTGATTTCAAGGTCTCCGGCATACTCGAAAATTATATTTATCACTATATGTTCGTGTCGCCCGAATCGTACGCCGAAATGATCGGAGATACTTCGGATTATAATATGCTGTATATCAGCTACGGAGACATCGACGCGAATCAGGAAGAGCAGATGGCTGCCGAAATCGTAAATACGGATCACGTGCTGACAATGATGCTGCAGTCTGTTGTGCGTAAAATGTTTTCAAAGATGATGGAAGCGCTGAACCTGGTCGTACTCGTACTGATATTGTCCGCGGTGCTGCTCGCTGTCGTAGTGCTTTATAACCTTGCCAGCATCAATATCGCCGAAAGGACGAGGGAGATCGCGACGCTCGAGGTGCTCGGCTTTAACGATAAGGAAGTCTCTATGTATATCTTCAGAGAGAGTATCGTGCTGTCAATTATCGGCGCTCTGCTCGGGCTCGGGCTGGGCAGGATACTTGCGTTTTTCGTAATTAATACGGCTGAGATCGATATGGTAATGTTCGGCCGCGAGATACATATATGGAGCTACCTGCTCGCCTGGGGCCTCACGGTGCTCTTCTCACTGGTCGTCAATTTGTTTATGAACAGGTCGCTTAAAAAGATAAGTATGGTCGAGGCGCTGAAGTCGGTCGATTAGAATGCGTTCAGCTGTTTAAGGGCCGGGCGGATCACACGCTTGCGCTTAAGGATAAGCTTATTCGATATCTTCAACAACTTTAGCGGGGCGTTCAAGCAGCTGGCGAGGGTTTTCTACGTATTGACGCATCAATTTGAACGCGGATGCATAATAAAAGCCGTCGCAGATGCGCTCGTCGGTATTGACCTTCACGTCGATGTATTTATGCGTCACCGGCTTCCCCTCCGGATCGACGGTCGTACGGCGCTGCTTTAAACCGTACGAAAAGAATATCGGAAGATTTCCGAAATTGTACAGATGGTGGTAGATCGGTTTGATCCCGAGCGATCCCATGCTGGTTATGATCATGCTCCCGTGGAACGGGCTGACTTTAATAAGTTTATCCGGGATCCTGCCGTGGTAATCAAGCCAGAAGAGCATTTTCATGATAAAACGAAGTACAGGCCGCGGCAATGACGCGAGGCTCCCGGCGACTTTGTCGAAATCGCTGTTGAGTTCTGTACTCTTTTTATTTTCCTGAACTATTTTGTTGAACTTCTCGTAGACTTCTTCTATAGTATCGTCCGGTTCGAAGAAAACTTTAATAAGCGTGTCAGGAGACGAAGTTTTCATTTCCTTTTTTACCGCCATATTTACTTCAATGCGGTTTCGTGCAAAAACTCTCTGCCCGCTTACGAATCTGTTTATTCCGGGGCGCTGCGAAACGGTACGTACGTACGCGGCCAGCATAACGTGCAGGAAACTGAAATTCTGGTGCCCGCTTCTTATCATCTGCTTGCAGAACGCGTCACATTCGGTCACGTCGAATTCGTCCGCGTATGTATTACAGCCGTCAGAACGTTCCTTCATAATAAACGGCATCATTTTATCCATACCGTTTAAAGTGCGCAGCCTCCTGCCGTCCTTACGGTCACCGATGTGTTTTTTGCGTTTCACGGGGGTGTAAACTCTTGGCTGTGCTCCGGTCGGTCCATCGGTCGTTGACGCTGACTTTTCTTCAAATTCCATATTTATCATCCTCATTTAGTAATCAGCCGGCAAGGAGTTCATTGACCTTGTCCCTTATTCCGATCAGTTCCGCGGCGGAAGTTTTAAAATCTACGAAAGGAAATCTGTCGAGGCCTAAAAGGCGTACAATATCTTCCCTGCTCCCGGCTCTGCCGCTGCTTAGCAGTGCGTTTAGCGCCCTGTAATCTGCCAGTGCTTCGGCAAAAACAGCGAGCCTTATAGACTCCCACGGCTCCCCTCCGGCGCCCGGATACACTACGAAAGGATCTCCGCCGGGGACCCAGCCGTGAGCGGTCGAAGAAGAGAACGGGTCAACGCTTTCGTACGAAAGGAAAGAGTTGTAAAAGTTAAAGCCCCACTGCAGGAATCCCTTTATGTCGTAGCGGAACAGCTGCATGCCCAGGATCCTGTTCCTGTAGGACGGAGTGGAGACAAGCCTGTTCGACGTGCGTATCTGCCCGCAGCAGTAGTAGCCCCACGTTTCTTTTATTCCGAGGTCAATAAAATTATCGATATGTGTGAGCGCCGCGACCGGATTCTGGTTCAGACCTTCTTCGTAAAACCGCGGGTCGCTCATGGCGTCAATAATATTTTCTTTCGGCACAAATTCTCTTATCAGCGCCGCTCCCTTCGAATACTGTTCTTTCATCGACCAGTCCGGTTCGTCCGAAACGTGGAAGTAGCATTTATCGAAAATACCCTCGCCCTTCAAAAACAGCGTTAGCGCGCCCAGGAAGGCTCTAAGGAACTTGGAGTACTCAGGACCCGTCCCGTCGGTTTCCCAGCCGAAAATGCGCCTTTTTGTGCCGTCTGGGAGCGTTCCTATAACTTTAGGCGCGTTACGGCAGCCCCATTGCGTGAACATATGCGAAATTTCAAAATATCTGACCCCTGCTTTGCGGCATATATCGAGATAACGTTTTAGCAGTTCAAAGCCGAATCCGTAACTGCCGTCAGGATAAACTTTGACTTCTACAAGTTGAGTCGTCAGCCGCTCTCCGCCCTGGGCGGTATCCAGAGGAGGCGTGAATACAGGCACGAGCAGGAGCGTTATACCGTTTTTCACGGCACATGACGCAAAATTTTCCATGATACGCCAGTATTCTTCCGAAGCAAATTCCACTTTAAAGAAATGGCAGAGGCCGTCGGAATGGAACCAGTTCGTTACGGGAGGCGTCTGCTCCGGCAGCCTGTAATCATATACTTTTAGTTCATACGAAAGCGACTGTTCCGCGCCGTCGCTGAATATAACTTTGATTTCGTGCGTACCGGGAGAGACCTCGTAGCTGTCAGCATCGACCGTCAGCCAGATCGAGTGCCACACTTTTTCGTATGCCCACAATACCGGCGGCATCGGGGACAATATATCAGGCATAAGCCCGGGCAGCGGATGCTCGCACACGTCTTCATTGCCCGCCGGAACCGTATAATCGCACGGTACGTTGTCAACGAATCTCACGCTCAGCGCCTCTCCCAGGTCGGATTCTACGCGGAACCCGATGCCCGCCTGATTCTTATCCGTAAGCCTGTAGGCAGCCTGGAAATTATGGCGTTCGCCTTTTAACATTGTGCCTCCCGAAACGGAGCAAAGGATATCCGGCTCTGAATCGGGCCATACTTTCGCGAGTGAATTAAGTAATCTTATTTCCAGCATATAAGTCCTCTTTCTAAAAGCATTCAAGCTTTGTTTCCAGCATTCAAGCTTTGTTTCCAAAGAAAAATCCGAGAGCGTAAACTATATATTCATCCCAGAAGTCCCAGTTATGTATTCCGTGCGATTCCCTGTACGTAAGCGGATATCCGAGCTTTTTTAGTTCGTCGCGGAAAGCGGTGCTGTGAGGATACAGTACGTCTTCCGTTCCGCATCCGATAAATATTTCCGGCTTTTGCAGCGAAGCAGGATAGTTCGCGGCGAGATGATAAAGATCGTCCTCAGGCGGGCAGACGTAACCTTCCCCGATAACTTCCGGCATGCCTTTGCTGGCTCCGGCCCAGTCGGTGACGGGTGACAGCGCAGCGCAGGCTCTGTATTTTTCGGGAGATTTCAGCGCCAGTTTAAGCGCACCGTATCCGCCCATAGAAAGGCCTGCCACGTAAGTGTCCTCGCGCTGATCGGATACGTTGAAATAGTACGGGATCATCTCGTTCAATTCGGAAGAAATGTAGTCGTAATATTTGCAGCCGAGGAAATTACAATAGTAATACCGGTCTGCTCTCGGCATTATTACCGCGATCCCGTATCGCTCAGCGTAGCGCTCGATAGACGTAAGTCTCATCCAGCAGGTCTCGTCGCCGCTGAAGCCGTGAAGAAGATAAAGCACTCTGAACCTGTTCTTATCTTTTCCGTAAACGGCGAATGAACGGTCCTGCGGAATGAGAGCTAATACTCTCGTGTTCATTCCGAGCGAGCTGCTGAGAAATTGCATATCGGTATAAAGCATATCATTTCCTCCTGTAGCTTATAGTAAATAACGGGATATGACGGTGCATTTATCTTAACGTTTCAATAAAACGGTCATGAGCGCGTCTGCGCCTCGACGAGTCTTTCGCTGCAGTATTTTTCGCGGAGCAGCGGTTTTTCGATCTTTCCGGTAGGATTTCTCGGTACCTGGGCAAAGATGATCCTGCGCGGCCTTTTATATCTTGGCATGCCTTCGCAGAACTGATTGACCTCTTCTTCCGTAAGCGTCATACCCGGTTTGACTTCAATTATAGCTGCGGCGATCTCGCCCAGACGTTTGTCCGGAAGTCCGATGACCGCAACGTCTTTAACGGCTTCCATCTCGCGCAGGTAGTCTTCGATCTGTACAGGGTAAAGGTTCTCGCCGCCGGTAATAATTACGTCTTTTTTGCGGTCAACGAGATAGATGAAGCCTTCTTCGTCTTCTCTGGCCATATCGCCGGTCGCGAGCCATTCTCCGTGAAGCACTTCTGCCGTTGCCTCCGGGTTCTTATAGTAGCACGTCATTACGCCGGGGCCTTTGACCCAGAGTTCGCCTACGTCGCCGCGTTTTACGTCGTTGCCCGAATCGTCACATATGCGGGTCTCCCAGAGATACCCCGCCTTACCTATTGCCCCGACGTGATCTATATTTTCGACCCCGAGATGTACGCAGCCGGGACCTATCGATTCGGAAAGGCCGTAGTTCGTATCGTAATCATGCTTCGGAAAATATTCCTTCCAGCGGCGGATAAGTGAAGGCGGAACGGGCTGCGCGCCTATATGCATAAGCCTCCATGTCGAGAGATCGTATTCGCCGAGGTCGATGTCTCCCCTTTCGATCGCGTCAAGAATATCCTGCGCCCACGGTACTAAAAGCCATACGATCGTAGCGCGTTCGAGCGCGGCGGTACGTACGATCCATTCGGGAGTGACTCCTCGAAGCAGCACGGCGCGGCTGCATGAAAGCAGCGAACCGAACCAGTGCATCTTCGCGCCTGTATGATAAAGCGGCGGTATGCAGATGAACACGTCGTCTTTAGTCTGTCCGTGGTGCGCCTGCTCTGTCCGGCAGGAATTGATAAGAGAACGGTGCTTGTGGAGGATCGCTTTCGGAAAGCCTGTCGTACCGGATGAGAAGTATATCGCGGCAAAGTCGTCTTCTGTAAGACTTTCAGACACTTTGGGTTTGGAGCTCGAAGCGTAGTCAAGCATTTCGAGAAGGTCTGTGGCGAATTCCGGTATCGTGTCGTGAAGTCCGGAGGCACAGTATAAAAGTCTGACGCCTGAGATGGACGGCAGTATTTCTTCGATTCTGGTAATAAATTCCTGTCCGAATATGAGGTACGTGGAATCTGAAAGATCGAGGCAGTAATTGATCTCGTCTGAAGTGTAGCGGTAATTCATCGGTACCGCAAGCGCGCCGGTCTTCAGCACGCCGAAATAGATAGGAAGCCATTCGAGACAGTTCATAAGAAGTATCGCGACTTTATCGCCCTTCTTTACGCCCTGCGAAAGCAGATAGTTTGCTACGCGGTTTGCTTTAACGTCGAATTCGCCCCACGTGAGTTCCTTGCGCAGCTTTGCGTCAGTGCCTCCGACGTTGAGGCCGAACTCTTTCCAGTCTTCCTTGCGCGAGCGGATGTTAGGGTTGAACTCTACGAGAGCAACTTCACCGCCTGCATTTTTCGCGTTTCTTTCAAGTAAATCAATTATAGTCATTGTCCTCTACCTCTCTTAAAGAGATGCGTTAAATTAGCGCATATATTACCATTTTACCCTGTCAATGTCAAAATTGACCGCGGCACGTGAACATTGTCCGCGCCATGCCGTTAATAACTGTTATTCGAGTATTACTATTCTTCCTTCAACTTTTGCATCGAGTCCCTGGTGAGTCGCAAAATATTCTTCTACGATATTGTTTACGGATGTGGCAACAACTCTCGGGCGCATGCGTTCTTTTATCGGCCCGAGCGGCACGTTGAAGAACGCTTCAAAGTTGGTGTAATGATACGTCTGCATCGCGATCAGGAATACGTCATCGTCCGTCACTTCTTTACCGCGGAACGACAGTTCTTCGAGCGTATGAGTGCTTTTTCTGTAAACGATCCGGACGCCTTTAGAGTATTGATAGAACTCGGTATGACCGTCCCACGCCGAATCGCGCATAACGAACTGGATCATGCGGCGGAATTCGTTTCCCGTCACTTTAAGCATGAACATCTGATCGTCGAAAGGCGTGTTTTCTACCATATCCTGGTATTCGACAGTCGGTCCCATCGCCTTTTTGCGTATCGAGCCCGAACCCATAAACATAATATCGAAGCTGGATTCGTCCTGGAGCAGATCGGCGTACAGGTTCCCCATCTCGGTTTCCTGTATCCTTGAAGGATGCGTAAGTTCGCGGGCAAAGCGAGTAACTATACGGCGGTATTTCGCGTCGGTAAGTGATTTAAAGTCGTTCACAACTTCGTCGATAAGCGGGTTTACCGGTGCGGTATTTTCGTTAACGGGCTGGAGTCGCCATTCAATTCGGGCAATACGCTTCTGTTCGTCGTCGTATACGATGTCGAACCGCCCTATCTGTCCCGAACCCGTGCCTGCCTGCACTATCGGAATGCCGTTTACGATCTCGGGCTCGTCCATAAACGTGTGTGAATGGCCTCCTATTATCATATTTACGCCCCAGTCGGGATTTAAGAGGCCTGCCAGTTCGCGGTCCTTCTCGATACCGATATGTGTGAGCAGAATGAATATGTCAGTATCTTTGGTACGGTAGTTATCCGCCATAATACCGACTTCTTTCGCCGCCTCCGCAACGTTAATATAAGTTCCGATAACCTTTTCACTTTTTGTCGACGCGATGACCTCTTCCGTAAGCAGGCCGACGATCATTATACGCATCCCGCCCACTTCGAGATTGATGTAAGGCTTGAACATGCGCGTATTGTTCAGCGTTATGTAAAGGTCGGCATTAACGATCGGGAAGCGCGCACAACGCTCGAGGAACAGCAGGTGGGCAACGCCGTAATCGACCTCGTGGTTTCCGATCGTCGAGGCGTCAGGCGAGAGCATATTCATCAGTTCGATCGTCGAGAGGCCTCTGAATTCGGAGTCAATTACAGAGCCTCTGAACATGTCTCCCGCGTTCAGATAAATGACGTTTTCCTCTTCTTCCCTGACTTTTTTTACGTAACCCGAAAGCCTTGCGAGACCGCCGGTATTAACACCGTTTTTTACGGACGGGAGAAAATCGCCGTGGATGTCGTTAGAATGAAGTATAGTAAGTTTTTTTTGCATAATGAAGCTCCTTATTAAACAGCAGTTATCCGGCTAAACAGGCATTTTACTTTTGCCGTTAAGTCCTCGCCTCTCCGATCGGCCTGTCCCAGAACACTTTTCCGCCGAGTCCTGCAGCCGCTTCATCAACGGTCGATTCAAGTTCCCGCAAAAAAGTGCTTTCGCGTTTTTTGCTGCGCCTGCCTCTGCCCGAGAACAGTATTTTCTCTGCATAGGCATCGTACGATATAGCAAAATCGTCAGGCGTCACGTGCGGAAAAAAGCTGACGGTAGCCGCATATTCGATCTCTCCGCCGCCGGAGCGAGACGTGAGTGTCACCACTGCAGCGTTCCTTTTAACGCCGTTAAAAACACAATCAGCTTCGTAATATCTTTTATAAACGTCGATATCCATCTTAAACTTCTCTCCCTTTTCTGCTATATATATTACCGCTAAGATCTCTCTTTACTTTGCAGCTCCCATTGACCCGGGATCGATTTCCGGGACGTTCATCAATTCATCAAACAAAGCCTCGCCGATATAACTTCTTGCGCGCCGCACCCATAACTCCTCGGCGTCCGTCGTCATTGCCGCGATTGCGTGACAAATCAGCTTTCTTCTTCCGGGTTCAGGGAAAATGTGTTCGTCGTCAAGATAGCCTCCGGGCCCCGCATATCTGAGCCCGAGGTGAAGCCCGTATTCGTCACTATCCTGAAGGTCAACGTGTCTGTGTATCAGTAGATAATCGATTCCGTCGGCCTGCATGAATTTCAGGTACGCGAGCACGAACGCATATGCTCCCTGCTCTTCAGTGTACGGTACGTTTGTCCTGGTATTGAATCCCTGTTCGTCGAACAGAACTCTGCGCTGCCTCCCTTCATACGAAACTTCCGGTCTCGACAAAAACGCAGGCCACACTTCCATGTTTTTAAGCGTGATTTTTCGTGTGTCAAATGAAAAAACAGGGATCCTGTCATTGTAAAAATCAGGGTAAAGCAGATTCTCGGGATACGGGTGTGCGGAAACGCCCCAATCGAAGTCTCCGTCTCTTCTCGTATACTCCGCAAGCTTCAAAAGAAAATCACGGGCAGGATAGAAATAGCGGCGGTCAGGATTATCCGTTCCGGCAAAATTATGTTCTACAGAAACGTGCACCTGATAATCGGAATGATATTTGCGGGCGATCTGCCACGCCAGTCTTAGCGCGACGGAATACTCCTCTTCAAGATCTTCCATCAGCATAGGGCCGGAATTATACCACGTACCGGCGGCGTTGACCTCGTTTCCGATATCTATGATCGTTGACCAGCCGTACGGACTTTCAGGATTCGAATAACGGGAAATAATAAAATCGAGGCAGGCGCAGTAATAATTAACGCCTTCTTCTGTACGGAGATTGAACCCGCTGATTTCGACGTCCTTTCCGCCGGCCTCGTAACAGGGATGTTTAAGTATCTCAAAAAGCCTGCCGTCAGCATTTTTATTCTGGTAACCGTCGCGGTTAATGAATCTTATAAGGCAAGGGATCCCTTTCCTGGCCAGCTTAGAAAGAAAGCGGTCATGCAATTCTACGATGGAGCGGTCAAAATAGTATTGTCTGCCGTTCCATTCGTGGACGATATCTCCCTCTTTTCCGAGAGACAATATCCAGGCCAGATCGATCTCATCCATCATGCAGCCAAAATGCATATATTCGATATCTTCATCGGGAGCGATCAGCCACGTTCCTACCGGCCATCCCTGTTTCGGGCCCTTATCGGTACATTCAGAGAACAGTGGTGCAAAAGCATTTACATACGAAACGCCGCTGAGTTTTTCTTCGCGTCCGGGTTCTCCGAAGCATAAGTACACTTCAAACCTGCATATCAGAAGATCGTACCCGGCGTTCCGTTCAAGAGTAAGAATTAAAGTATCGCCTGATACTTCGACTTCGTTTTCATTTAAAACAGCTTCAAAAACGCAGCGTCCCGGATATTTCGCACCGGTTCCTCCCGCGTTTATCTGCGGCACGAATGCCAGCGTGCGAAAAGTGAACGGAGATTTTAAGCGATCTGCGAGTTCTTTCTCCGAACCCGAAACCGTTATTTTTATTTCTGTTTTTGATGCTTCAATGCGGCTTATAACCATACGTGAACCCCTCTTACTTTTCTGTCGCCAGGGATCAGAAGCCCAGGCTATCATTTACGAGAATGACGTGAATGCGGTCTTTATGTCGCGAGTAACGCGTGATCAGGAACTGGCAGCAGATCGTATCCGGCGATTTGCAGTTCATACACGAACCGGTCTTTGAACACGGGGTATTTAGCCCGAAACGCTGAGCATTGATCGGAGCCGCAACGTTCCTCGCGCGCTTCATTGCGCCGTCGACGTCGCTGCACACCTTGTTCATACCGGCTATGATGATAAGTTTCTTCGGCCCCTGGGCAATAGCGGATACGCGGTTTGCATTACCGTCGATATTGACCATCACGCCGTCTTCGGTGATCGCGTTCGTGCCGGACAAAAAAACGTCCGCGTCGTAGGCGGCCAGCATTGCCGCCCTTTTATCTTCAATTGCGTCGCGGTCAATAAAGTTATAATTTCCTGCTTTTACCGCCTGCGGAAGGCCTATCTCCAACGCGCTCATTGCCCCGCCCATACTGACGGACGCGCCTTCAGGGATCAGCCCGAGCGCGATCTTAAGCGCTTCTTCTTTATTTTCCGCCCAGTACCCGCTCATATTTCGGGACTCGAGCCCTTTAATAACTTTCTGAGCAAGCAGTTTGTTTCTTTTCGTAACGGCGTCGTTCATACTAAAAACTCCTTTTTTATTTATCGATCGGTCCGGTTTTCGCTATCTCGTGTGTGTCGCAGTAATCTAAAAAAGCCGCAAAAGCCGTGACGAGGGATACGCTGATCAGGATGCCTCCTACTATATCCGTGAACCAGTGTACTCCGCATATAAGCCTTCCGAACACGGTAATAAGTATCACGAGCGCGCACAAGGCCTGAAGGCTGATCCTCAATCTTCTGTCTTTTAAATACGTATTAAGCATCAGGGCTACTCCGGACAACACGACGCATACGAGTACTGTGTGCGAGGACGGGAAAGAAGGCTCCGGTTCATCAACTTCGCCCGGCATCAATACCGGTCTGAAATTTACGTGAATGAATTCGAACAATACGTATACGATGGCCATGACAATGAACAGCACACCGAGGCCGAGTATGCGCCTGTCAACTTTCCGGAGGCTTTTTCCGCGTATCAGCTGTATCAGGCCGATGACCGCGAACACAAGTCCGGCGGCGATGGCCGCATACCCCGTTATCTGTGTCAATTTATACCAGCCGTCGTTAACGCCTGTGAGCTTGTGAAAGCCAGTGTTCAAAGCGAAGAAGCCGATCGTTTTCCCGGTCCCTTCAAACGTTCCGACGTCAACAGTTCTTACAAGTATTATCAGCAGTATAAACAGCGCCATCGCGCCGGATGAAATAAAAATTTTCCTCAACATAGATCTTAAGATCTGCTCCCGAATCTTTTTTTGCAAAGCGGCATTAAATTAATAGTTCTGGGCCGTTTCACTCTTCGAAAATTATAATTTAATCGGCCCTGTATGTCAACCTTGCAAAATGCGGCGGATGATGGTAGAATATCAGACAGCCGGTGTTTAACAAACAGCGTTGAATTTAAAGATCAAAGGAAGACATAAGTATGTCTGAAATAGATAAAAACAAATCAAAAAAAGGAGCCCTGCTTGTCTGGGTCACCAACCCGGAGGCTGCCGGCCGTATCGTTTCGAGCGCGAAACTTTTTGCAGCGGATAAGTCTCTGGATCTTAAAGTTGTAAGTGTTCAGCGTGAGACAAGAGATAACTGGACCGATACGATCCGTGATCTTGAGAGGCTCCAGTCAGCCGCTTCCGGGTCTGATGCCGAGCTTACCGTCGTATACTCAGACGACAGGATCGAAGCAGCGAAAAAACTTGTCCGGAGTGAAAAGCCTATGGCGATGTTTGCCGGCGTGCCGGATAAGGGCAGCACAAACTTCTTTGTTGAGGCGCTGTCGATAGAATTTCCTTCGGTCACGCTTTATTGCGTGGACAGCAAGGGCGAGGTTAATAAGTATGAAAGAGCTTGAGGAAAGCAGAAGAACGGCGAAAACAGCCGGGTGCGCGGAGGAGCTTCCACGCGTCAGCAAAACTCTTACCATTGCCATTGAAGGCATAGACGGGAGCGGAAAAAGCGTACAGTTTGCACGTCTTAAGAGCAGGCTCGAGGATGCGGGATACAGAGTGGGCGTGCTTGATTTCCCCTGCTACGATTCGTTTTTCGGCAGACAGATCGGCGAGTTTCTTTCGGGTTCGGGAGAGGTCTCGGCGAAGGATATTGACGTACGCTCGATGTCGTTATGGTACGCGATGGACAGAGCGAAGGCATATGAACGCTTTAACGAAGCTGAATTTGACGTCGTCCTTCTCAACCGTTCTACGATGGCGAACGCAGCTTATCAGGGTTCACGCGTACAGATAAAAGCTAAAGAGAACGGCGATGATCCGCAGAAAGCTCTGGAAGAATACATAGGCTGGCTGTTTAAGCTCGAATTCGAGATACTCGGAATTACCAAACCGGACCTGTTTCTCGTATTCGACGTACCGGTTACCGTTTCGCGCAAAAACGTGGCGAAGAAAGGCAGACGCGATTACGTGGGCGGTGAAAAAGCTGACGTTTACGAGAAAGATACATTGCTGCTCGATACCGTACGCCGCGGCTACCATACGTGCGCGCAGATGTTTGAGGGCGTTCATATTATAGACTGCACAGACGGAAAAGGCGCGATGCAGCCTATAGAGCAGATTTCCGATACTATAATGGATATCGTCTCCCCTGTTATTGAGGCTCTGAAGTAATACTTCTCAGTGATCCGACAGAAAATATACGAATTAAATATGAAGCTTTAACTTATTGGAAGGAACTGTTTTTATGAAAAAGAATTTTCGAAAGAATCTGATGAAACTGTGTTTCCTGCTCCTGACCGGAGCGCTGCTCACAGGAACGGCATGTTCGATAACGGATGGACCGGATAAAATCACCACGCCGGAGCCAACCGAATTGCCCACCATCGAACCTGAAACTCCTACCGCTCCGCCCCTGCCGGAAGAAGAAGCGTATGACGTTTCATTTTCCCTGCCGGTGACCTCACGTGGTCAGGGCGAAGTTAAACCTGAAACCTACGCTGCCGTTGACGGCCTCGGAAGAACACTGTCGTTTAACGGAGACAGCTATACTTCCTCACTGCATTCCGGGACAGTCGGTAATAAAAAAGAAAACCGCTACGTCGGGATCTTTTATTCAGACTGGCATGAAGAGCTCGGGGCTTCGAACTCGATCAGAAACATCACTCAGATACTTGAGAAATACTCGGATGAAGAGAAAGAGGCGCTTAAGCACGATTTCAAGAACAAGGTCTGGAAAGGTATCACCGGCTATCATTTCTGGGACGAGCCGATATTCAACTACTATTCTACGGCTGATAAATACGTTTTGAGGAAGCATGCCGAACTGCTTGCGGATGCCGGCGTAGACTGCATTATTTTCGATAACACGAACGGTGCGTTTACGTGGAAATCTTCTTACACCGCTATTTTTGAGACTTTTACTCAGGCGAAAGCCGAAGGTGTAAAAGTTCCTCAGGTCGTGTTCATGCTGCCGTTCGGGGCGACCGATGGTGCGAGGACACAGCTGTATGAGTTATATAATGATATTTATTCCAAGGGCAAATATCAGGACATATGGTTCTACTGGAAGGGTAAGCCGCTGATCATGGGTTATCCCGAATCGCTCGGAAATTCCGCTACGGACAAGGAAATTAAGAATTTCTTTACGTGGAGAAAGAATGACGGTTCTTACTTCGTCGAAGACCGGGACGCTTCGCACTGGGGCTGGCTCTCCACCTACCCGCAGTGCGCCTACCGCAACGAGGACGGTACCGTTGAGCAGATCACCGTCGGAGTCGCGCAGAACGCGGATTACGAGCGTCAGGTATTGACGGCGATGAGCGGTTTCCACGTTATGGGCAGAAGTTACGCGAAGGGTGATTATTCGTACACGTATGAGAAGGAAAACGGCGATAAAGTCGTTGTCAGCAGCGCGATCGAGAATTCCAAATTCTACGGTATAAATTTCCAGCAGCAGTGGGATTACGCTCTGAGCCTTGACCCGGAATTCATTTTCGTCACCGGCTGGAACGAATGGGTCGCGATGCGCATGGAAAAATGGGCCGGAGATACTACGCTCACCAACTGCATCGTTGACCAGTACGACACCGAATACAGCCGCGACTGCGAGCCGAGCGCAGGCATAATGAAGGACTATTTCTATTATCAGCTTTGCGAGAATATCAGAAGGTTCAAAGGCGTTGATCCCGAAGAAACAGTGAACCGCAAGAAGACGATCGATATCGGCGGAAAGATCTCTCAGTGGAATGACGTTCCGGCTTATAACACTTACGTTAACAGTACATGGATTAGAAGCAAAAAGAACGGCTCGCGCGGGTACGGTAATAAAATTTATAAAAACGAGACTGCACGGAATGACGTTGTCACCGCAAAAGTCGCGTACGATGACAGGTACATCTACTTCTATGCGGATGCCGCGAACGAACTTACGCCTTATACGGACGAAGGCTGGATGAGGCTTTTTATTGACACCGATCAGACCGGTTCAAAAGCAAACTGGGAAGGCTTCGAGTTTGTGATCAACCGCGTGAATCCTTCGGACGAGACGCACTGCACTGTCGAGCGTTCGAAAGGCGGATGGGACTGGGAGACAGTCGGTACAGCCGAATATTACGTTCGTAAAAACGTCATCCAGATCCGCGTTCCGAGGACAATGCTCGATATGCCTGAGATCGCCACGCCTCCCGTATTCTCTTTCAAGTGGTGCGATAATAATCTGCTCGGTGAGAACGAGGGCAATATAATGAACCTCTATACCGACGGCGAGGCAGCTCCGGGCGGACGATTCACTTTTGTTGTTAAATAAGCTGTTTCGAAGCATTACGTCACATATGAAAAGACCGCGGATTTTCTGATTCCGCGGCCTTTTTTATTGGTACAATAAGATCACGATCACTTTTCTTCGATATAGCCCGTGAGTTTGAAATCTCTGATCTGGACGTCGATATCAAAGCTGCCGATCGTCTCCCAGCCGATATTGACGCCTGCAATATAAAGGTCGTCAAGCGTTTTCGCGCTTTTAAACGTGCCTTCCTTCAGACCGCGTTCGAGCAGCGCTTCGATATGCGGCCTGATATCGACTTCGACGTGTACCCATTCGTCAGATACGATCGGCTCCCCTGCTTCGTTCAGGAGCGAATGAGGACTGTTTTTATACGTGTCAGTGCTTGCGATACTGTATATCATCCTGTCAGAACCTGCAGTATCTATTGCCCAGTAAATACCCGTTTCTCCTCTGTTATCGAAGAGCGGCACGCCGAACCATACGAAATCATTGCCCGTCTTGCTCTTAATGTAATAATAAGACAGGAACTGGGCCGCGTTCACACCTTCCACAAAAACGAATTTGTAATCTGTCATGCGGATGTCGAGAGAAACGATCATTTTATCGCAGGAGCACGAGTAATACGGAAGTCTGTCGGCGTCAGAACTTTTATTCGGAGAAATGTTCAGCGGCGACTGCTCGAGGAGCAGGTGCGGCCAGTTTTCGGTGACACCGGGCTTTCCGTCATAAAGCGGTATCGTATTTAGGCGGAGCGAGACCGAGCGGTCTTCCGGATTAAACGTGACGGTTTTTACAGTACCGTCGGTGACAATATTCGGGGCAGATTCGACTCTGTCGCGGTATAGGCACGGGCCGGAATTCCACTGTGCTATCATCCAGGAAGGCTTCGTGCCTGTACCCTCGGGGTTGGCGGGGTCAATATAAACGTTTCCTTTTTTTACCGTGTTCTGTCCTATGACAGTAAACCCGTTTCTGAACTCTACGTCGTCAAACAGCTGCATACTCGTATACCTCTTTTCCGGAGTCGGCTCCGGCGTAGGCTCCTGCGTTACCTGATCCGTAGCACGTCCTCCTTTTCCTTCTCCGTTATTACATCCGCAAAAAGCCGGGACAATAAGCAAAAGCGCCATGAAAATACATGCTGCTTTCACTATCCTCTTGTTTTTGCGTAATAAACTACAATTTCCGGACGCATTCTGCCCGTCAAAAGCTCTGTTCATAAAAGTCTCTCCCTGCCGTCATTTGCCGGAACTTTTTAGCTTCTTTTCTTTAATTCCGGTAATTATCAGATATACTGTAAGCGATACGGTGATAAGGCCCGCCGTGAGTCCGACAAACAGAAGCACGTACCCTATCCAATCGTCATTGCCGCCCTTTCGATCCGGATCCGGCTGTTTTGAGCCTCCTTCGGGAGAAGCACCGGGATCAGTAGCAGGCGCGGTCTCAGGCGAGGCCGCTACAGAAGCTGCCGGATCGGCAGACGGAGCTTTTGTCCTCGGAGGTTTGGCAGTTGGAGAAGGCGTGATCTCGACAGGCTCAGGGGTAACGTCCGAATCGTTCCATTGAGAATTCAGCCAGTTGACGCGGTCAACAATGAAATTCTTAAGGGTATCCACTGCTTCGTCAAACGAGTCCGAAGGCACGAACACGCCGTCATTTTTCCAAAGCGCGTAATTCACGTCGTATTCTTTTCTCAGATATTCTCGCTGAACTTCAAGAAACGCCGCGATGTATTCAAAAGTGCCTGATGAATACAGTTCCTTCCAGCGCTCGCGAACCATAGTATTGAACGTCTTGCTTTTAAGCACGTACTCCATCCAGTTCGGCCTTCCCCAGTAATTTTCAAGGAACATAAAACCGGTAGGGTCAACGTTCTTTCCGTCGTTTCTGTCTATCCCGCCCATCGCGAGGTCGTAATCCCAGACCGGTCCCATATGCAGCAGCCCGTCGTAATCGTTGTACAGATAGATGCTCGAATTGAACAGCGTGTCGTCATTTTTCATGATCTCGTTGAAAATGTACCATTCAACAAGAGAATCCATATCCATATACTGCGAAAATTCGGCGAATCCTTTCAGCTGGCTGATCCCTGTTTCAAAAGCATTGATCTTATCTCTGGCGTTCTTGAGTGCCTTATTGAACGAAACTTCCTTGTTCTCTTTAGTGTCGAGTTCTTCACGCGAAGGATCTTTCGAAACAAAAGTATTGCCCATAACGGACTGGAAATTATCCGGTTCGCCGCCGCCGTAGTTATTGTCAAGTTCAAACAGCATGTCTCCGCTAAGGCCGTCAATATTCAGCCGTTCTTTGTTGATCTCGATTTTTTCGGTTATCAGGTACAGCCCGTTATATCTGCCGTCAATAAATACGTGCGCAGGTCTGCATTGAGGCGTGAAGTCGAAATTGAATTTTGACGCGAGCGTGAGGGCGATCAGGTTACGCATCTGTGTCTGGTCCGTTATGTTTGCGAGCAGCACCCAGTCGCGTGACGCACCGAAGCCGAACCAGTCTGTCTTCTTATCGCATTTTATCGCATAAGGTCGTTTCGGCTGTCCCCAGGTGTAATTACCGCGTCCTTTGATCTGCGCGGATTCTTCCGAAAGAAGCTGTCCGTCCCACCTGAGCGTGTACGTTATGGGCTTCCACGTGGAGCGGTGAATGTCATCCTCCGGATAACCGTCCAGGGTGATTTCAAGCACAGCGAATCCGTCTTTTGAAAGGGCCGCAGGATCATTCTTCTTAGACGACGACATGGCAATGACAGCCGAGTACCCGGTTCTTAACGGAGAAATAAGCGTAATTACCGCCAGGATAAAAGCCAGAACGGCAGAAATGAGAGATAAGCGTCCCGTCATTCTGCCGCCCTTTTTTATGTCGATATTGCCGTTAAAACCGTAATGATTCATTTGATGTTCTAGCTATTATTTAGTCAGATCGTTTTTATTTTTGCCCTTAAGCAATCTGTAGACCAGCGCAGCAAGAGCACCGCCTGCGAGAGGCGCTACGATGAATACCCAGACCTGAGCCAAAGCAGAGCCGCCGGCAAAAATGGCGGGTCCGAAGGAGCGTGCGGGATTTACGGAAGTGCCCGTAAAAGGAAGGCCGACAATGTGAATAACTGCAAGTGCAAGACCTATTACAAGGCCTGCGATCGGAGCGCGCTCGGCTTTATCTGTTACGAACAGAATAAGCAGCACGAATGCAAACGTGAGAATGCATTCGATCAGAAGGGCCTGCAGCAGCGTCGTATTAAGAGCGCTGTTTCCTGCGTATCCGTTTGTTCCGAGTCCCGTCTCTTTTCCGAAGAATACGAGCAGCAGAGCTCCGCCGGCGATACCGCCCGCAAACTGCGCCAGTACGTATCCTATGAATTCTTTAATATTCATTCTGCCTGCGATAAGCATACCTAAAGAAACGGCCGGATTTACGTGTGTTCCGGAAACGTCTCCGAACGCATAAGCAAGCAGCATAAGAGTCAGACCGAAAGCGAGCGCGATAAATACGTACAGGCCTCCGTCAGAAAAAGAAGAGACCGAATTAATTGCGACTGCGCTGCCGCATCCGAACAGAACAAGGAGCATTGTCCCCAAAAATTCCGCAATCAGTTTTTTTACAAGTGACATAATTATAACCTCCAAAATACAAACAAGAATTTCTAACTCTAAACTCTTAGCTCTCTATACTTCATTTGAACTTCTGCGAAGCCGAGTGAATGGCTAAGAATTTTGTTTGACCGAAATGCGAACCGATTCCGGGGTTCGCATGAGACCCAAAATTCGTGCCATCACTCGGTTCGCCTCTTAACTCTAAACTCTTAACTCTGAACTCTAAACTCTTAACTCTCATACCCATCTGTTATCTTTAAACGCAAATATCAGATTTCTGTTCTCCATCATAACGTCATCAAGAACCTTTTCAATTCCCGCGGCATTTGAATCCGGGCGTGACGAGAAACGTTTCCAATAAGTAAAAGTAATTCTTACAGGAGTCCCCCACGCACTGAGCACGTCATGGAGCGCGTCAAGATTTGTCCCGGCTTCTCCTTCAAATCCGATCGATGCATAGATCAGTTCGATCGCCTTCTTCTTATCTTTAACCGTTCTGAGATTTACTTTTACTTCTTTAAAAGCCATAAAAGATCCTTTCCGGAACCGCGCCAAAATGCGATCCTAACAATCACGGTTTTCCGTAAAGCAGTTCAAAATGTTCATAGTGGTCGCCGGTATAATAGATCAGCCCGTCGTTTGAAAAAACGATGCGCTTAACTCCCCTGACGGTGCCTTTAGTATCTATGTCACATTCTGTATACGTCCTGCCGCTTTTCTTTGGAAGAAGGCCTTCGTAGTTTCCGAAGCGGTCTCCGCCGATCACTTTCCCCGGAGCATATTTTTCTACGGGATCATTACCGTTTCCGGACCAGCCGAGGTCTTTCGCAGCGTCCTTAGTAATAAAGTTAGACGGAAGCCTGCCGTAAGTCTGTATATAAAGGGCGACGTCATCTTTCGAATAATACTTCCCGTTTTCATCGAGTTTAGCCGCAGTAGGCTGAGGCTTCTGAGTAGGATCGGCAGGCTTAGCCGTGGCCTCTTCATGGTCCGGAGTACCGGAGCCGGGAGTATTGTCAATAACTATCAGCTCATCCGTCGCGGCGCCCGGCGAAGTATTCGTACCGTTCTGATTACTACCGGTTCCTGCGAAGAATTTATTAAATATAAAATATGCGGCGACAATTACGATAATTGCGACGACTGCCAATATTATCTGTTTTTTTGATAATGTTTTTTTAGAAGATTTACTCATATCCGGATATATAGAAGTTAAGATAATTCATACGGCGGCCGCAATTCACGGCCGCCGCAAAAGTCGGTCAGTCAAAAGTTATTTTTTCTTTTTCTTTGCCACGATGATTCCTACGACTGCTGCGCAGACAACGACAGCCGCAACGATAATAACAGGAACAAGCCATTTGTTGGTATTGCCCTTTGTATCGTTTTCACCGCTTTTATCCGTATCGGCGCCTTTATCCGTTGCCTTTGCCTCTTCAGTAGTTTCAGGAGCATCAGTTACTACAGGTACGTCGGTAGCAGGCGCGTCTGTGGGCTTTTCGGTAGGCTCTGCAGTAGGAGCTTTAGTAGGAGTGGGAGCAGGCGTCGGAAGGGCCGCAAGGCCTTTCTCGGCTATCTGGGCAGCGAAAGCATCTGCGGCTATCTTATTGGTAAAGAACGCGGCGTAGTAAACGTCTACAGTAGTATCCTCCTTGGAAGAAGTGAACATATCGTAGCGGCAGTTCGAGACGTCTCCCGTCCAGAGCTTGGCCTTTGAAAAATCGATGTTAACGCACTGAAGTTCATCAGTCGTAACGTAATTATAAAGGATATTCTTCGCTTCGTCATAAGAGCCGTTTTCAGACGTCTGGAAGTACATTGACCCTCCCTTCGCACCTTCTGCGGTATTAACTGCGACACCCAGCTGGAGGATCTTGCAGTCATCTGCGGAAACAACGTCCATATCTTCATTTCCCGCAAGAATTCCGAATGCAAATTCAATGAACGGGTCACCGCCGGCGGAGACATCAATGCTCCAGCAGCCTTTGCTTTCGTCAAAATAAACGTCAGTGATCTGGTTTCTTCCTGTCTCCGAGAAGAAATCATAAAAGATATCATCGTCGGAATTGAAAACCAGGAGACCGTAAGGCTTGGAATCATACGTAGAAGGATCGGCTGTAGGCTCGGGCGTCTTTTCAACAGAATGATCAGGTCCCGTGAAATTCTTCGCATCTTCTTCGCTCGCAAAGAAACCTACCCATGAAATAAGGAGCGTATCGCCTTCTTCGGAAAGTCCGCTTCTGCCGCCTCTGTACATACCGTCAAAGCGAAAAGTGGAAACAGTACCTTCCCACGCTGTCTCGCCTTCTTCCATCTCGGCAACGACGTTCTGAGTCGCGCCTTCCTGGGCAGACACGCCGTCGGGTCCGTTGATGAGGTTAACGTATTTCTGATTCTGGACGGGCATATTGAAGATGTACGTCTTGAATTCAGTCATATTAGGATCTACGTCGAAATGGAAAACGGTGCTGCCGCTTATGGGGTGCGACGATGTCCCGAAATGGCCCTCATACTCTGTAGCGTCGGTAAGGTTCTTCAGGCAGAACGCCACGTAGGGATAATCCTCTCCGTCGATACCGGCATCGGCAATATTGTTAAGATAGAAATTCGGATCGCCGATCTCGTCAAGACCTTCGGCCACCATTTTAAGTGCATGGTCTTCCCACGTTACACTGCACTGGTTCGTACCGGTCACAGTGTAATCATTATTAAAATCACTCTCATAATAGAAATCGTAAACGTACCCGGGCTCAGCTGCGGAAACCGTGAAAGACGGCAGCAAAGACATTACCAGTGCCAGCGCAAGCAGAATCGACAGGCTTCTAAACTTTTTCATAGTCAAATGCTCTCCTTTATTCGTTATTATCAGCCGCAGACAAACGGCATACGGCCGATCGGTCAATTTAATTTTACAAAAATCACGCTTAGTTGTCAAGCGCATTGACAACGCCGCGGGTATATTGTAAAATCGTATAAACAAATGATTCAGTTGCTTTCAGAAAGGAGCAATCTTATTATGAAAAAAAGCACAATTCTTAAGCTGTTAACGTTCGCCTTCGTGCTCATGCTGTCGGTATCCTTCATACAGCGTCCTGCCGTTGTCAACGCGATCGACGGTCTCAAAGATCTTGACTGGGTCGAGGATTATTCAGAGCATGAGATCTACCCCGGCGTCATGGCGTACGACTTTGTTTCATCCGCGTCGTCGAAATATCTTCTTAACCATATCCATATCGTTGAATTTGATCCGGCGCAGAGCGACCTGTACCTGGACGTAACTAACGAGGCGGAGCATTCCAATACGCTGAAGACGGTCCAGAAAACGATGGAAGAGTATAACGCCAACCACCCTGACAGGAAGTCGCTCGCCGGTGTTAACGGAGATATGTGGATGGTCACCTACGCTCATGCACGTGTTGAAGGATCCGGCACTTCTTACGGAGGCGCTTCCGATCCGGTCGTTACAAAAGCGCTCACGATACCGAGAGGCTTTAACGTATATAAAGGCGAGATCATCAGCACCGCACACGACAGTTCTGAAACTCCTTTCGAGGGCGAGTTCCAGTCTTTCGGAATCAGTGCAGACGGCGTTGCGCAGCTCGGCCAGCCCAAAGTCACGGTCAATATTACGAACCAGACCACAGGAAAGTCGTTCAAGCCTAACGGAATAAACAGACTTCCTTCAAATAAGTCCGTAATGATGTATACTGATAAAGGCCCCGCGGCAAATTACGCGCTCGCAGACGCATTTGAAGTCGTGATCGATTTCGACGAGGACTATTTCATTAAGCACGGTACAAATATTACCGGAACAGTTACCGCGATCTGCGGCCCGGATGCCGAAAATCCGGAAATGAAGGAAAACAGGATCATTCTTACCGCCAGGGGCGAAAAGAAGATCGCAAATATTTCAGATTACAGCGTCGGCGATAAAGTGACGATCGAAGTTAGCGTTAAAGATACGTTTAAGAACAACGAATTCTGGCAGAACGTATACACCGCTGTAGGCGGTCATATGTACTTTGCACGCGACGGTAAAGTCAGTTCTCTGGGCGGCGAGAGCGGTTATCCCACAACGATAATCGCTACGACAAAATCCGGAAAAATGATCTTCATGGTCGCGGACGGCAGACAGAAAGATTTCAGCGTCGGCATTCCTTTCGGAGTTTACGATTCGTTGGCAAAACTGCTTGATTTTGAAGACGCTTTCATCGTTGACGGCGGCGGAAGTACGACTATGGTCCAGCTGGTCAATGAAGGCTATCAGATCGTAAACAGACCGAGCGATAAGAACTCCGACGGTTCTTACGGAAGCCCTCGCTCCGTCGTCAATTCATTTATACTTGCTGCCGGTCCGGACCGCAATGCTCCCCCGGCCACTGAAGTTCCTACCGAAGCTCCAACAGACGAACCTGCAGATCCGACAGGAGATATTTCAGGCGATAAGACTTCCGAACCAGGTAAAAAATCCGGCGGCGGAAAAGTAGATCCCGGCGTCATCGCAGCAATCGCTGTAGGTGCGGTCGCAGTCATTGCCGTAGCCGCTTTTATAGTCACTGTGGCAAAAAAGAAAAAATAACGTAAACGATCAGAATATTTTCCCTTGACAACTCCTCTTCCGCGGGTGTATACTTCACCTCGCGCGAAGGGGAGTAGTTCAATTGGTAGAGCAGCGGTCTCCAAAACCGCCCGTTGCGTGTTCGAGTCGCGTCTCCCCTGCTAAAGCCGTGCGCCTGTGCGCACGGCCTTTTTGTTTATAATAGACAGGATGTGAACTTGACGATGACCGGAGCAGCTTCCCGTGGTACTTATTTAAAAAAACGTTCGATAAAATCCCGCAGATTCATCCCTGCCCTGGCAGGTGGTATAGCGTCATTTTTGTTTGCATTCTGCATTTTATCCGTTCCTGCCTTCTCCGATAATTCTTTATCTCAGGAGCGCGCCGGTGCGGCCGCAGTTTATGACGTTAGCGATCCTGCGACAGCTGAGCGTAACGTAGCACAGACCGGCAGCACGGAAGCCGCTTCAGAAACACAGGCCGGGGAAACACAGAATGTTCAGGAGCAGGAAAAAGGTTCAGGCAGATATTTCATCAATAAGACGCATATTATCATCTCCTGCCTCGTCGCATTCGCTCTCGCCGTACTGATCGCGATACTGCAGGCAAACAAAAAGTTCAAATAACCGAAGCAAAATAATGCATAAAGGACCGAGGTAAAAACAATGAAAAAGAAAATTCCGGGCGAAGCGATAAAACTGCTGAAATATATTGACGCCACTCCCACACCGTACCATGCCGCGGAAGAACTTGCCCGCATGCTCGAAGAAAGCGGCGCTCAGCGCCTCCTCGAAACCGACAGATGGGAAAAACTTGTCCCCGGTAAAAATTATTATTTGATCAGGAACGATTCCTGCATCGCAGCGTTCCGCCTCGGAAAACGCCCTCCGGAAAAAGCGGGATGGCATATCAGTCTTTCGCATATAGACTACCCCTGTCTGAGGATCAGGCCGAATCCGACTTCGATCTCAGAATCGTATGAAAGAATTTGCGCCGAGACGTACGGCGGACTAATACATCACAGCTGGTTCGACAGGCCGCTCGGACTTGCAGGAAGAGTGTACTTGCGCGCGGACAATGAATCCGGCATGGAAGGCGTAAATATCAATATCCGCCGCCCCCTGCTCGTTATCCCCGAGCTCGCCATCCACATGAACCACGGCGTGAACGACGCCGCGAAATTCAATCCGCAGACCGAGATGCTCCCCGTTTTTTCGCAGAATTTCGAAGGTAAAAAAGGGTTCATAGATTTCCTCGCTGTTTCGCTTAAAACGAAGGCGGATAATATATTGAGCTGGGATCTGGCCGCTTATGATCATGAAAACGCATGTACGACCGGTGAACACGACGAATTCATTTCCGCACCGCACCTTGACGACGGCGAAATGGCGTTCTGCGCATTCAGCGGATTTATTGACGGCTATAAAAACACCGAAAACGGCGCCGGAAAAGGAAACGGAAACGCAGAAAACGCTTTGTCCCTGCCGGAATACAATTCAATCGTCATAGCGTACGATCACGAAGAAACCGGCTCGGTCTCAGACCGCGGCGCCAGATCCAATTTCCTCACTTCGCTTATCGGGCGGATAAACAATAACGCCGGGATCAACGATGAGGATTCCGTCCGTTCAATGATCTCGTCGGTCGTCTGCTCCGCAGATATGGCTCACGCAAGCCATCCTTCCTATCCGGGCACGTACGACGCAGATCATAAGATCTTTCTTAATAAAGGGCCCGTACTTAAGCACAGCTTTTCGCAGACTTATATCGAATCGCCGAAAGCCGCGGCGCTGTTCAGAAAATATTGTTCGGAAAATTCCGTCCCATTCCAGGAATTCGTTAACCGCAACGATCTCAGGGGCGGTTCGACGGTAGGCCCTGCTTCGGCGGCATCGATTGGCGCGGCAGGTTTCGATATCGGGAACGCCATATTCTCAATGCATTCGATCAGAGAGTTTGGCGGCACATACGACGTTAAATACGCCACCGACTTTTTCAGGGCGTTCCATAGATAAAAAACTGACCGTATTAAAATGCCATAATTCGGCATATCGTGAATATTGCTTAACGTCTGCGCTTCCTGAACGCAAGTCTGATGATCAGGATGATAGTCACCACTATTGACGCGATAAGTACTACGACAAGTATTTCGAGCAGCCCGAATGAGATGGAAGCATTGCCATCCTCGTAATTTTTATTGTCCGTAGCAGCACCCGTCGGTTCAGCGACAGCAGTAGCAGGCGCAGGATCGGTCGATTCCGGAGAAGGTTCATCGGTCGGAGCGGCAGTAGGTTCGACCGTCGGTTCAGGCGTAGGAGTTGCGGCAGATGCGGGATCCGCGCTGATCACAAGCGACGCAGGCGCTGATACGTTGTAAGCGTCATACAAAGCTTTAGAATAATTAACGGCTGCAGTGTACTCTCCGGGAGTTTTCAGCTCAAATTCAATCACACAGTTCCCGTCATCACCGAAAGGTGCGGCAATATCGCTCTCGATCGCGCCTGAAGGCCCGGTCAATGAAACACCTACCTCCCCTTTCGGAACGATCCCGTCTATCTGATCTTTCAGGCGGGCTTTCACGGTCGCTTTATACACGTTTTCGCCTGGATAATAATCGATTTTCTCAAGCGAGGCATCGACAGAAGTGGAGATCGCGTTAGAAGTCACGTTCGTATTTCCGGCAGATCTCGGAGTCTCAGTTACGCCCTCGTACCTTGTCACGGTCACGCGAAAATCACCCGCTCCGGTAACTATCAGATTATTGCCCTCTACGCGGGCTATAAAGGGATTTGAAGCGAGATATATATATTCACCTTCCCCTGACCCTCCGGACGCCGTTAAAGGCACGATATCGCCCGGTTTAAGCGTTTTAGGAATTGAACCTAAAGAGACACCGCTGGTCTGGGCTGTCTGCACCGGCTGAGGCAGCGTGTGCCCCGTTATTTTAAGATCATATTTCGCGGCAATAGCATCTGCTACGGCAGCCCCTATCTCTTTGATTTTATTATCATCTTTAAGCAGCGAAAGATCCGTATCACTGGTTATGAACGCGGTCTCAAGTATCATCGAAGGAATACCGTATTTTACTCCCTGTCTGATCACTTCATAATAATCCCCCGCGCTGCCGTCGGGATAATTCAGATACGGAGCGTCTTCGAGCACTCTCGTCATAAAGCCGTTGTTCTTAAGGCCGAGCGCGGAAAGGCGCGACAGGATCTTATCCGTAAGATCGGCAGTTTCATTTTTAAGATTTTTGCGATAGTTACCGCACGGAATTATCGTCGATGCGCCGCGCGCTGATTTGTAGCTGGAAGAATTGATATGGAAAGAAAGGAACAGATCGGCATCTACGTTATGTGCGAAAGTGGATCTCGCGTAAGTAGAAATGTGATTGTTCGCGACTCTCGTTCTGTAGACAAAAACGCCGTCGTACTGTGTAAGCCTTTCGTAGCAGGCGTTCATCAGCTTATCATTAAAGGCTCTTTCGCTATAATCAACGCCGTCTACCGTACGTATTGCCCCCGGATCGGTGCCTCCGTGCCCTGCGTCAAGCATAACGGTAAAAGGTTTAGGCTCGTTGTTGCCCTGCGCTTCAGGCTCTGTTCCGGCGGCAAAAATCCCGCCACTTAAGAGAGCACATGCGGTCAATAAAGCCAGCGCGATCTTTAGCAATTTCGTCTTTCTCATAATTTCCTCTTTCGTAAAACGGCGCAGGATCTGCTCCGAAAATCAGATCTCATCAGGCTTTATTTCGAAGCGCCGCCATTCTTCAGCGAAGAATAAACGGTGAACGAATAACCCACTTTTTCGGGAACTGTTCCGTCCATAAGTTCTCCGAGCTTGTCTCCCTCCGAACTTGTACATTCGGAGCCCTTAAAAATAAGTTCCCAATCCGGATCATTGTCCAGATCCGGGAAAAACGCGTCAGCTTTGAATTCCGCATCGATCCTGGTGACGAATGCCAGACTGCAGTAAGGAAGCATCTGTCTGTAAATACTCATTCCGCCTATCACCCAGACGTTTTCGGAACCGTACTCCTCTGCCAGTCTCACAGCTTCTTCGATACTGTGAGCCACAGTCGCGCCTTCCGGTGCGTAATCCGGATCAGGGTTAAGGACAATATTCTTCCTGCCCTTAAGGATCTTTCCGCCCGGAAAAGTCGCGAGCGTATTTGAACCCAGGACAACGGCTCTTTCGCGCGTCAATACGGCAAAATTCTTCAGGTCCGCCTTTATCCGCACGAGCAGATCGCCTTTATACCCGATCCCCCAGTTTTTATCTACAGCAACAACAAGATTCATTTTCCGACCTCATCAGCAAATACTGCTTTAAATCGTTCCGTACACACGCGCAGGTTCAGATCGCTACGGGTATACGGCCTATCTTCTCACCGTGCTGATAATTTTCCACGGTAAAACTCTCAGGCGTAAATTTATAAAAATCAGTAATTTCCGGGTCAAGCGTTACTTTCGGCGCCGGATAAGGAGTGCGTTTGATGATTTCCTCCACTATCGGGATATGGCGGTCATATATATGCGCGTCGGCAATAACGTGTACGAATTCGCCCGGCTTCAGCCCGCTTGCCTGAGCAAACATAAGCACTAAAGCGGCATACTGCGCGACGTTCCAGGCATTTGCCGCCAGCATATCCTGCGAGCGCTGGTTAAGAATCGCACAGAGTCTGTCTTCTACTACGTTAAACGTCATGCTGTACGCGCAGGGATAAAGCGCCATTTCGTGAAGATCTTCAAAGTTATACAGATTCGTCATAATACGGCGCGAGCAGGGGTTGTTTTTAAGATCGTACAGCACGCGGTCTACCATATCGAACATGCCTTCCTTATACTGGTGCTTTACACCCATCTGGTAGCCGTACGCCTTTCCGATAGAGCCGTTTTCATCTGCCCAACTGTCCCAGATATGGCTGTTAAGATCGTGGATATTGTTCGATTTTTTCTGCCAGATCCACAGGATCTCATCGACAGCTTTGCTGAAGCTGATCGGTCTGATGGTAAGGAGCGGGAACTCTTTTGAAAGATCGTAGCGGTTCACGACGCCGAATTTCTTTATCGTGTACGCATTCGTACCGTCTTCCCACTTCGGACGCACTTTTGGATCCTTCACCCACGTACCGTTTTCCAGAATATCTTTACAAGTATTGATAAAAGCAATATCCGCACTGCTCATATTATTACCTCCGGAAATCAATCTTTGCTCTCATCCGAGCGACTCTCTTATTTTCTTCATCGCGCTGCGTTCAAACACTACTTCCGCGTACTCTTCAAGAATAGGCAGAACAAGCGAATCAGGAACGCATACTCCTCTGTACTCGGCAGCCAGGCTGTCGATGGCGTTCAGTCGGAAAACACTTTTTTTACCTGCCAGGATCTGCAGATAAAACACTCCGTTATATTCGTACAGTTTAGACCGGCAGTTTTCAAGTCCCGAGTTTCCTTTAAGGAAGGCGTAAAGATCGTCGTATGAAGCGAAAGCGATGATCCCTGCGCCTCCGTTTTCTTCATATTCCTCGCCGAACTGCATCTTCCGCCTCATATCGAAAACTTTCGAAAGGCTTTCGCGCGACTGATCGGAATTATCTTCAGTATCCGCCGTATCTGTATCGTTAAGCTCATCGGGAAGTCTCTTCAGAAGCTCGCTGCCGTCAACTCCTGATTCGCCTTTCTCCATAGCCGCTTTCATAGCGGAAGCGTGAATAAACAGATAGCTGTCTATCATCATGCGGCGCATAAGTTCAGCAGTAAGATCAAAACCTTTTCCGCCCGGGTTTTCCTGCGTAGGAATATCGCTTCCGGCAGATGCCTCATTTTGTCTCGGCCTTATTCTTTTAAATACCGGAGAAAGCGGGCGCGACTGTTCCTTTATTTTTTTCTTACCGCTGTTTCCGGAATCCTGATCCTGCGGTACGTTCTCGCCTTCGGCCGGTATATCTTCGGCCCGCATGCTCTCAACCACAAAGCTGATCTTAGAACAATCGTCGGCAACGTGAGAATCGACCTTTACCGCGCTGATCGGATATCCGAGTTCGATCTCCGCATAAGATATCATATTCTGGACAAGTTCTTTATACGCAGGGGCGTCAATATTGAGCTTGCTTATGCTAAGAGAGCGTTTTTCCATTTCGTCAACGCTCAGATCGATCTGTATTGAATTATTACTAAGTTTTTCGATTTTCATATTACGCTCCCCTTTCCCGCGTAGTATGCGAAGATTTTACCACATTCCGTACCGTATGGCAAACGGCGCCGTTTTTTTCCGGCTTTCCCGGATATTTCCGGATTTTTCCCGCGGTTTTATGCGTGTCTGAAATATGTTTCAGCACCCCGGATCATGACTTTTCCGAAGTTTTCCCGGAAGGTTTCACGAAAGTCGTAAGCAGTTTCCAAAGATCGGCTTCACCGAAATCATAACGCGTATTGCAGAAATGGCACACTGTCTGTGCGCTCTTGTCCTCAAGGTAGATCTGTCTAAGTTCCTGATAGCCGATGCTTAAAAGTCCCTGTTCCATACGGCTCCTTGAGCAATTGCATTTAAAACCTGCGATCGAACGCCTGTCCGCTTTAAAATCGAGCCCGCGGCACAGATCTTCACAGATATCCTCGGGAGTCGCCCCGGCACTTAAAAGAGTCGTTATCGGAGGCATTGACGCAGCCCTTTGCGTGATCTCATCTGCGAGAGCATCATCCGCCCCCGGCATCAGCTGGATCATATACCCCCCCGCTGCGATCACACCGTAACCGGGAATGTCGTTGTCCGCAGGACCGACAAGTACTCCGGCGCATACGGCTGAAGGAATCTGTTCTGATGCGGCAAAGTAGTATGCCACGTCCTCCGCGATCTCTCCGGAGATAAGTTCCGTTGTCCCGCTGTACGGTTCTTTAAGACCGAGATCCTTTATTACGGTAAGCACGCCTTTACCGACAGCGCCGCCTACATCGAGCTTCCCTAAACGGTTGAGAGGCAGATCCGCGTGCGGATGTTCACAATATCCGCGAACGTTGCCGAAGCGGTCTGAAACTGCCAGAACGATCCCTAACGGTCCGTCGCCGCGAATCGAAAGGGTTATAGAATCGGAATCGTTTTTAAGTCCGGAAGACATAAGGGTCGCGCACGTAAGAGTTCTTCCGAGCGCAGCGGTAGCCACGGGTGACGTATTATGTATTCTGAGCGCTTCCTGAACGGTCTTCAGCGTATCGGCGGCGATCACTCTCGCAGCACCTCCGGCACACGTTCCGGTTATAAGATTATATTGCAGTTCCGGGATCATAATTTTCCTTTCGTACAGATAAAATACAGTCTGTCCCGGCCTGTTCTGCCGCCGGGAGCACCTTTATCTCCGCCTTTAATTACATCTGTCTTAACGAATCCGGCCTCTTTCAGCATTCCGGTCAACGTATCCTCCGTCCATATCTTTTCGCGGACTACGTCGTCGCGCCGTTCATACAGCGATTTTTCCGGGTCAATGAGCCTGAAGCACGATATATTATACGTGCAGATCCTTTTTTTCGGATCAAACACACAATTCCAGAAGCAGCTTTCATTGTCAAAATCAGCGAAAAACTGCGCTTCTCTGCCGGCCGGATCGAAATGCGAATCGGTGAGCACGTCAAATATCAAAAGCCCGCCCGGGTCAAGGAAATTGTGCGCCCTCAGGAAGAATTCCGAAAGCCTTTTCTCTGTCAGCAGATGATTTACAGAATCGGTAAGCGAAGTGATCGCTGTGACGCTGCCGAAAAGATCCATCCGGCACATATCCTGACAGATCCACAGAATGTTTCCGGAGTTCGCGTTCGAGCGGGCAATATCGAGCATCTCTTCCGAGACGTCGAGTCCGATACAATCGTAATTTTCGGCCATGATCCCGACAAAATTACCGGTGCCGGTCCCGGCGTCAAGCAGTATCGGTTTCTCGCCTCTTCGCGCATAATCCTTCCACGCCCCAGACTTCTTTACCGTCCTGTCAACGAACCTCGCGAGCGCTCCGTAATTTATGTCATACGTAAGTGTATTGTAAAAAAGTGAAAGTCCTTCGTACATGCCAAAACCACGCTTATGAAGCAGGAAGTTCAGCTCTGACGAGCTCAAGCGCTTTTTCAAGCTGAGCATCCTGTTCAGCCGGGATCTTATCCGGAGTAAGATTTTCGAGCCCTTCCTCAAGCGCTACTTCCACGTCCGGAGCGATACCCACACCGTGGATACATTCGCCGGAAGGAGTAAAATACGTTGCCACCGTAAGCACTACGCCGCTGCCGTCTTCGGCATACGAACGGGATACCTGACCGATAGCCTTGCCGAAAGTGCGCTTGCCCACTATAGTACCTTTTTTGAAATCTCTGAATGCTCCGGCTACAAGTTCCGAGGCGCTCGCAGAATTCGCGTTTACGAGCATAACTACCGGAACTTCGAGCTGTTCGGCGTCAGACCTGACCTCGGCAGAACGGTTTCCGCTCTTATCCTGAGCGTAAGCGATGAGTCCCTCGCCCAGAAGCGCGTCCGCGACCATATCAGCCTGCCTCTCGTATCCGCCGGGGTTACCGCGAAGATCGAGCACCAGCGCCTTCATCCCGGCGCCCTTAGCGACCGAAATCATCTGGTTGAATTCGTCTCCCGTGTCATTGTCAAACTGGCTGATCCGGATATAATACACGCCGTCCTCATAGCCGAATCCGAACACAGACTGGCGGTTGATCACAGCAGTCTTAAGTTCAACTTCGCGCGTTATCCCGTCAATGTCAACAACAGTAAGCTTCACTATCACGCCTTCCTGCCCCAGCATTCCGCCAACCTGTGCGGCGGATGCGGTGTCAATTTTCATACCGTTTATGTGCGTGATCAGTTCTCCGGTCTGAAGTCCCGCTTCTTTCGCAGGAGTGCCTTCAAACACGTCGTTGATGACCATGCCTTCGTCTGAAAACGTAGTGGAAATACCGATGCCGGAATATGTGCCTGTGATGTAGTCGTTATAGTTCGAATAATCGCCCGGCTGGATATAGTATGAATAACGGTCTCCGAGCGAACGCACTAACCCGTCTATGGCTCCTTCTACCAGATCATCGCTCGAATACTCCAGCGCAAAATCCGTGCCCACAAAATCAATGATATCCTGGAGCTTCGCGACTTTATAAGGATCAGTATCCGATGAAAAGACTACTTTATAAGCCTTCTCTTTTTCAAGCCGCTTTTTATATATATTATTCGATACGCAGAGGCACACAGCTGCGGTGACTGCGATCAGCGCCAATACTATGAAAAGGATCAAAACGCCGCTTATGCGTACTTCTTTCGTTTCATTTTCTCTGTTTTCGCTCTGCTCCGCGAGCGTCCTGTTTCTGATACTGTATAATTTCATTTATCGTCATCTCTTTCGGTATTGATATACTTTCTGATCGCGAACATACTTGCGATAAGTCCGATCGCGAGCCCGGCAAGGATAAAGCTTAAAATCAGCCCGTGTGAATACTCTGAAAAAGGCTTCAGCTTTATAATGTCGCGCAGAACGCTGTCAGTTCTCTGCATCAGTTTCGCCACGTAATTATAAGTGCCGCGTACCGCGAAGAAGGATATCACGGCGCTTAGCAGGCCGATCGTCACTCCTTCGGCAATAAACGGGCCCCGCATGAAAGCGTACGAAGCACCGAGATCTCTCATTATCCGGAGTTCCTTTTTACGGGCAACGACAGTTAGCCTTATCGTATTGACCGTAAGCAGGATCGAAAGGAAGCCGAGCACAACGAGTGCCACGATCGAGCCCATGCGTATAAAATTACTGATCGCACGGAAATATTTATAGATCGAATCATTGTCCTGAACTTCCTCGACGCCGTATACTTTGCGCATATCGGCCGAGAAATTTTCAAGAGCGGATGCGCTTTTAAGCGTTATATCGAAAGAAACGTAAAGCAGATTGCTGTCTGCATCTTCATACTGGAATATATCCTCATACCCCTTGAACGTTTCTTTCATTTTAGCGAAATTATCCGCTTTCGTGTTCATATGCGCACGGCTGACGCGTTCGTCGGACAGTATGGCCCGGTATACTTTCAGAGCGTCGTCGTCGCTGAGAGCGCTGCGGCAGATGATCTCCACCTCAGGATGCTCCGCCTGTTCGCTCAAAATTCCGCTTATGCTGTTAGAAGTAAGCACGAGCGAACCCATGATATACATTCCCGTAAACAGCACGAAAACAGAAGCAAGCAGCATATGCCAGTTTTTCACGAGATTTTCGAGGCTGAGTTTCAGAATGTAGAAAAAGGCGCGAAGTTTATTCATATTACTTACCTCCTTCATCCGAAACGGAATTGTCCTCGGTGAAAAGGCCGGAATATTCCTCTTCCTGAACGTTTGCCGCAAATTCTCCGAAAGCAGAAGAGATATTGACCCTGTCACCGGCAGCCATCGCTTCTTCGGCGCCTCCGCCGCCGGAAGACATATTGTCATTCCTCGTGCCGTGGTCAAGATAAAGTATCCGTCTGCCCATCTTTCTCGCCATTTCCTGTGCGTGTGTGGCGACAATAACCGTCGTGCCCTGCGAATTAATCAGTTCAAGCAGGTACATGATCTGCTCGGCGTTTGCGGGGTCAAGATTTCCGGTAGGTTCGTCCGCTATCAGTATCCTGGGCGAGTTGACAATAGCCCTCGCAAGAGCGACTCTCTGCTGCTCTCCGCCGGACAGATTTCTCGGATATTCATCCGCTTTCTTTGAAAGACCCATCAGCGACAGCGACGCTTCGACCTTCTCATTTATATCCTTGCGGGACTTTCCCATAATCTCCATGGCGAAAGCCACGTTTCCGAATACTGTTTTATGCTCAAGCAGTCTGAAATCCTGAAAAACCACACCGATCTGACGGCGGTAGCGCTGTACTGCGCCGCGCCTGATCATAGAAAGATCGCGGCTGTTTACACTTATCTTTCCGCTCGTAGGATCTTCCTCCTTCATGAGCAGCTTAATAAGAGTGGATTTTCCCGCGCCGCTGGCTCCCATCAGGAAAACAAATTCATCCTTATATATGCGCAGACTGAGATTGTTGATCGCGGTTACGCCGTTTCCGTAAACTTTACTGACGTCTTTAAACAATATCATAGTCTGTCTGCGGTCAACAGCTCTTTGTGGTTGTTCCATTTGAAATCCCCTTTCAATCTGTCCGTTCGCTAAGACCGGCGGTTCAGTCGATCATTGATTCTTCAGACGGGTCACCCTGACTCATATACCTGATTATCAGGAGTGCGATCCTGACCCTGACGCCGTCAGAGAACGACGAGCAGTCCAGGCCTGTTATCCTGCTGAATTTTTCAAGTCTGTTATTTACAGTGTTTCTGTGAACGTACATACGTTTCGCAGTTACGGAACTGTTCTGGTTGCATTGAAGAAATACGCTCACGGTATTTAGCAGTTCCTGCATAGACCTGTCGGTCCAGTACTGGCCTCCGAGCACGGCTCTTAAGTATTCAAGTCTGTCTTCCTCGGAAATAGAACTGATCAGGCGCTCAAGTCCGGTCTTCTCGTATAACAGGCACTTACTGCCGATCCCGAAATCTTCACCGAGCCTGAGTGTCGCGACAGTCTGCAGGGCCATCTCGCTCAGTCTCGAAAGAGATCTGAATCCCGAGCTTACTGCTACTCTCACGTTTACCATCACTTCGGCTCCGGCGGTATCGGCGAGCTGAAGAGCCATCTGCTCCGCTTTCTCACTGCGCGAAGCATCCCCTTCTTCGACTGCGCAAAGCGCACTCACGAAACTGACTGTGCCACTGTTAAAAATGCCTGTAACAAATCCCTGATCTTCCGGAAACAGTTCTGAAGCAACTTCTCTAACCTGGGTTATCTGTCCTCCGTGAGTTTCATCTTCAGCGCAGCAGGCTGTCAGGAGCCGGTATTGCATATTGTTACTAAGTTTTGGCAGGATCGAGCCGAGCTTTTCACTGCTGCCCGGCCTGCCTTCGAGCGCGCCGATAAAAAGACGTTCGGCAGAAATGCCGGCACGGTCCGAACCGAAAAGTCTTTCCGACAAAAGTTTAAGCATCCCGGAAGACAGTTCGGAAGAACGCTTTTCGTTTTCCTTCGCCGAAAACAGAATATAGTCCGTACCGTCGCTGTCCGACCCGTCTATTACGGTAAAATCTGCGTCTGAAATGCGGTCGCCGGCTTTAAGTCCGATGCCTGCGGGGCAATATAAAACCTTACCGTTTTTATCGGCGAGTCCCGCCTGAAAACCGGTCTTATCATTCAGTCTTTTTAATTCGGCAATATAAAGTTCCATTTTCTACCAGCCGTAACCGGAAACCCTTTCCAACGCGATCTTATCTATTCTCCGGGACACGTTCAGCGCGTCACCGCAGATATCATTATACACCAAACCGCAGTCCGTATTCCACGTGTTTTGAGCCAGATACGGAATGCGTTCGAGGAGAAGTTTAAGTTCGACGCGCGCGCCCTCTGTTTCATTGCCCTCGTACAGCGAGATGACGCGGTCTCCCCACGCCAGCAGCTGTCCTCCGAGCACCTGGTCAGTCGGTTCGCAGGTGTACGTTTTTCCGATGTACGGAGAACCGGGATGGACGGGGCGCCAGGTGAAAATCGACCAGTCCGATATTTCTTCCGGAGTCCATTTCACGTCGGGAGCGACAATATACATCGGATTCCAGGAGCAGTTGATTATTTCAAATCCCGCTTCCAGAAGGTCAGGCGTGACCTGATAGTAATTTTCCCAGCTCATTACTACGATATCGCGCTTTACAAAATCGTTCATGTGTTTCGGGAAGCCTTCCCACACTATCGGGATCCTGCCCTTCGATTTAACGGCATCAGCCATCTGTCCGATAAAATTAACGTAGAGTTTATCGCATATTTCTTCGCCGGTGGATTTTTCGGTGTCAATACCTATGCTTCTTGCGTATTCCATGCAGCGCGGGCAATTCAGCCAGTTTTTGAGGTTCGCTTCGTCTCCGCCGATATGGATGTGCTTCGAATCGGGAAACAGATCGCAAACTTCGCGGAAAATATTGGCCACAGCCTCTATCGAATCTGCGTGCTGACAAATGATCCCGTTGGTACCGAACAGTTCGGGATAACCGACGGCGAAACCGGTATTGTGCCCGGGGACGTCGATTTCGGGAATGAGTTCTATTCCCCTCGCGGCAGCGTATTTGTTAAGTCTTTTTATCTCTTCGAAAGAATAGCTGCGCCCTGAAGTCGAAAGATTCGGATAAAGTTTTCCGGGAAGCGTGTAACTCTGATCGTCGGTAAAATGCAGCTGGAGCGCTGAAAGTTTATAATACCAGCACATATCCACGTACGCGAGCAAAAATTCAAACGGATGCCAGTAGCGGGCAAGGTCTACCATCATTCCTCTGTAAGAGCTGTCCGGCGCGTCTGAAATGTTTAGCAGCGGCAATATCATATTCCCGCTGTTTGACGGATCGGCATTTAAGATCTGAAAAAGCGTAGCAAAAGCCTTATTTACCGACGAAATATCAGACGCAAAAACAGCAGCGCCTCCGGTGTTAATTTCGAGCCTGTATCCGCCTTCTGCTTCGGAAGCATTGCATTCTTTCACATAAATGCAGCGCCTGTCCCGGCAGCAGCACGGATCCTGCGATCCATCTTCCGCATAAGTACAGATTTCTGTTTTTATGCCTGCCTTAGCAGTATAGGCAGCGAATGCCTCCCCCGCCGCGTACCACTTTTCAGGAATGCATATAAGCGCCTTAAAGACAGCGTTTCCGCCGCCTTCCGGAATGTCGAGTTTTTTCGGTACGGGAATAATACTCACGTTCATACTGATTCTCCTCTCGAATCTGCAATATGTTTTTCCCACTCTTCCTTGGTCATAAGAAGCTGGCGCGGCTTGCTGCCGTCGGCTTCGGAAATGAGGCCTTCGGACTCGAGGGTGTCAACGATCCTCGACGCTCTCGAATAGCCAAGCCTCAGTTTTCTCTGGAGGAAGGACGTTGACAGCTGCTTGTACTCAAGGGCAAGCTGTGCGGCCGCATCGATCATTTCATAATCTGAATCCTGCTCGTCGTCATTGCTTTCGGATGCGTTATTGCCGCCGCCCTGAGGCTTATCCTTCTGATCGATCGACGACTGTATCTCGTCGCTGTAAAGCGCAGTACCGTACGAATTTCTGACGTTGTCAGCGAGCGCCTCTATTTCACTGTCAGATACGAAAGCACCCTGAACGCGCAGCGGTTTCGCCATACCGATCGGGTGGAACAGCATATCGCCGCGCCCGAGCAGTTTTTCCGCACCGCCGCCGTCAAGTATCGTACGTGAGTCTATCTGTGAAGTTACGGCGAAAGCGATGCGCGAAGGTATGTTCGCCTTTATAAGTCCCGTGATGACGTCAACGGACGGGCGCTGCGTTGCGATAATAATGTGCAGTCCCGCCGCTCTGGCCTTCTGCGACAGTCTTATGATCGAGTCCTCGATTTCTTTCGCAGCGACCATCATAAGGTCAGCAAGCTCGTCAATGATTATAAGTATCTGCGGCATTTTTGTAAGCGATTTATTACGCTCTGCAAGCACGTTAAATGCTTTTATGTCGCGCACGTTATGCTGAGAAAATACAGTATAACGGTTTTCCATCTCCGCGACCGCCCACGACAGAGCGCCGGCGGCTTTTTTGGGATTTGTTACGACCGGTACGAGCAGATGCGGGATGCCGTTGTATACGCCGAGTTCAACTATCTTAGGGTCGATCATTATCATTCGTACGTCTTCCGGCCCCGCTTTAAACAGCACGCTCGCCACGATAGTATTTATGCATACGCTTTTTCCTGAACCCGTAGTTCCCGCGATCAGCAGGTGCGGCATTTTGGCGATGTCTGCGACAATATTTTTACCCGCGATATCGCGCCCGAGCGCTACGGATAAAGGCGATTGAGAGTTCTGGAACTCTTCACTTTCGATGACCTGGCGAAGGGCAACGATCTCGACCTGGCTGTTAGGCACTTCGATTCCTACGGCTTCCTTCCCGGGTATCGGCGCCTCGATCCTCACGCCTGTTGAAGCCAGATTAAGGGCAATATCATCTGACAGTGCTACGATCCTGCTTACTTTTACGCCGGGATTCGGCTGAAGTTCATAGCGGGTGACCGCAGGTCCTCTCATGACGCCGATGATCTTAGCTCCGACTCCGAAGCTCTCAAGCGTGCTGATGAGTTTCTGCGCTTTAGGATCGTCTTCAGAATTGATCACTCCGATATTATCAGTCTTTTTTGCGCCTGAAAGTAGATCCACGGGCGGTTTTTCATACACGCGAGTGACCTCCGGTATTGCCTTCTCTTCGGGCGCTTTCGCTTTTTCTTCTTTATCTTCAGAAGGCTTTTTTTCAGTTTCTGCTTTTTCTTCTTTTTTGCCGGATCTTGCTTCTTCCTGTTTTTCTTCTTTTACTTCTGCTTTATCTCCAGGTTTATTTTCCGTTTTAGTCGCAGCTTCAGGTCCGGGCAGCGATACGGGCTCCTGCGTTTTTTCGCCCGGTGCACCTTCTTTGCTTTTCCCTTCAAGGATCTCTTTCGTGAGAGATCTTCCGCTCGTTCCGAGTTTTTCGGTCCTGCGCCTGTACTCTTCAAGCGAAGGCTTTACGTGCTTCTCTTTCTTGCGGCCGGAAAACAGAGCATTCACTTTAGAAGAATCCGCATTGACCATATCTGCATCCGCGTCGTCAGCGTAATCAGCGTAATCCTCGTCCGGAATGCCGAACAAAGTATTGCCGACGTCAATATCAGATGAAATGTGTGATCTGACGGTATTTTCTTCGGCTGCAGGTGCTTCTTCCGGAGGCGCAGCGGGGGTGCTCTTTTCAGTAACGATATATCTGTTTCTGCGAATTATACTGTGTTGAGTGTCGCCGATAAGTTTGTCTACGGCGTCGCTGATATTTTCCGAAAATTCCGTATCGCCGGCAATATCCGGAGTTACGTCGAAGACAGTTTCATCTGGTACCGCTGCCGCAGCGGCGATAACAGCGCTGTCATTATCAGGCATTACGGAAAGCGCAGGTGCTTCGACCTTGTTCTCGGGTTCCGGGACGGATCCGGGTTCGTTTAAAGCTTCGGCAGAGTCTTTCTTTTCGTCAGGCGCTTCTCCTGCCTCCGCCTGCCCCGCTTCACTATCATTGTCCTGACCGCGAACAGCGGCAGTTTCCTGCCGGGCTACCTGCTGAGGATCAGCAGACGCCGCATTTTCGGCCGCCGCATAAATATCATCTATCATTGCCCCGACGTCGCCTGAAGAAAGAGAAACTGTTTCGGCTTCCGTTACGGCATCAGGATTTTCACTATCTTTTAACGCTTCACGTTCCGCCTGAGTTTTATTCCGGTCGGAGAACCTGCTGTACGTAAAATCAGTATCTCTCATATAATCAGTCCCGGAGGAACCGGAACCGTGAGAACTGCGCCTTATGCGATCCTTCCTGAAAAATCCGGAATCTTCCGGAGTCACTTTATTTTCTTTCTCCTTGGAAGAAGGCGATGCGGCAATGATAGAGCGCATATCGGTAGAGAGTTTCCTCAACCCGCCCTTCTTCCCTGCGTTTCTTACGGAAGCAGTATCATCACTTTCGGGAACTTCAAAGATGCGTTCGTGAAGTTCCGTTTTATAATCAGAACCGTTCTTAGCATCGTTCACAGCCGGTCGGCCGCTTCTTCGGGTGCTGTTACCGCTACTGCCGGTCAGATCATCATCCGGTTCGGCGAGGCCGCTTTTTTTGCTTTTCAGCGCCTTATTAAGTCTGATTTTTTCCGAGATCAGGTCGATTGCAAATCCTATAACAAAATACAGTACCAGCAGTACCAGGAAAGATAAAATAAACGAATAATGAAGAACGATTTTAAGAACTGCGGCGATCGCCGCCACTATTAACACTGCAATTCCGTGAGCTTTGATAAATCTGATAATTCCGTCTTTAAGCATAATAATTTATCTCCGTTTGTCTTTTGTAAAAGCATCACCGGTCGGGCCGGAAAGCATAAAACGCTCCGCACCTGACGATTCTTTATGATTATATCAAAATTTATTATTATTGTAAAGCTTTAGCGGAGCTCTGCGCAGGACTCTGAAAATTAGCGTTTAACAGGGCTCTAATGGTTATTAAGGAGGCGGATTATTTTATTCATTACAGATTTCTTCAGCACGGTCTCTTTTTCGGGATGAATAACGTCGTCGATCTCCGATGCGTCGTCAAGTACGAACGTGCTCGTGACCGGGCTCTTTCCGCGCACAAACAGAATATAACCTTCGATCCAGACGTTGATCCCGCACGCCTCGAGGAAGTTCGCGAGGATATAGATCTGGCGCTTTACCTGGGCGATCGGATTCTTTACCGTCTTCTCGTAAGTGTTGCCCGCGGCGGTAGTCTTAACCTTCAGCCACTCTTTATCGTTCTCCTTACCGACCAGTTCGCCCGAAAGATTTTTGACCTCAATGATGTAGACCCCGCGCGGATTTATGACGACGTTGTCGAGTTCGGTCATATGGCCTTTATAAGTGACAACGATATTAGTAAGCAGCCTGTCTTCTTCGTTCAGATACTGCTTTATTATCTCTGTGGCAATTTTCTCACCCTGACGGCCCGCGCGTTTCTCCGGAGGTTCATCCACCGGCACGGCTGCGTGTCGCTTTTTTATTACGATTATGACAATGGCCACCACAAAGATGGCAGCGATCAGATATATCATAATTTCTCCGTTGCCCGAAGCGTTCGAGGCGGTCAGTCACACCTCAAAGCTTCTGCTGCTTCATCCAGACGTTCATCACGATCTTATGCGGAAGTATCTTGCATAGTGCGGCCTGAGCTCTGGCTTTGAATCCGTACTTGCTCACGTCCCTGCCGCGCAGAAGATCACGCCAGGCACGGGCAATTATATCATCCGGGTCGTACATTGCAACATATTTTTTAACTACCGGCGGTTTTTCGAGGTCAACAGCCCTTTCGAAGAATTCGGTCCTGGTCCAGAAAGGACATACCGCCATGACCCTTATGCCCCTGCCCTTTAGCTCCCGGTTAAGTGCGCGGCTGAAATATAGGACAAATGCTTTGGTGGCCGCATAGATATTTATGTACGGGATAGGCTGGAACGCAGCGACTGACGCGATATTGACCACCGCGCCGCCCGGGCTCATGTACGGAAGTACGTACTGAGTAAGTGCCATAAGCGCCGAACAGTTAAGGTCCACCATATTCACGTTGACCTCCGCCGGAGTGTCCGTGAATGCCTCAAATCTGCCGAATCCGCCCGCGTTTACGAGCAGACCGACGTCAGGTTTTTCTGTTTCGAGCAGTTCGCGGATCTTAAGGAGAGCCGTTCTGTCAGTAAGGTCAACGGCGATCGGTCTTACAGGATACGGTACGGTCTTTTTCAGTTCTTCGAGCCTGTTCTCGCGTCGGGCAATAGCCCATACTTCGTCAAACGGTCCGCGTCTGTCGCACGTTTCCGCGAATCTGCGTCCCATTCCGCTGGAAGCGCCGGTGATGATTACTATTCTCATTTCAACCTCTCCTCCTCCGCTCTGCGCCTTCTTTCTCCCTCTTCGGGTGCAGGCACGACCGAAGCATACCATTAAAAGGGCAAAAAAGTCAAGGCGGCGTGCCCACTTCCTGTTGCGCGCAAAGCTGATTTGTAGTAAAATAAAGTCAGAAACGCGATACTTTGTTATTCGCAATACATAAAAAGAAAGGGACGAATCCAAAATGCAAGAATTTCTTAATGAAGTCATCAAATTCGGCACCACAACAGGCGGTAAGATCATAACTGCCATCATCGTTCTGATCATCGGTCTCATCGTGATCAAGATCCTCAGCAAGGTAATCAAAAAAGCTCTCGCCAAGACAAAATTCGAAGATCCGGTAAAGAACATTATCCTGAAAGTTATTAAAATAATTCTTTACGTTCTTCTCCTCATCGGCATCATCGAAATACTCGGAGTTCCCATGACGAGCGTAGCGGCGCTGGTAGCATCTGCAGGACTGGCCGTAGGCCTTGCGTTCCAGGGCGCTCTGGCAAATCTTGCCGGCGGTTTCCTTATTCTCATCTTCAGACCGTTCAAACTCGGCGACTACGTATCCACGGCAGGAGCTGAAGGCGTTGTCCACGAGATCAGCATCTTCTACACCAAACTCATGACCCTTGATAACAAACTCGTACTTGTCCCCAACGGCGACCTTATGAGCGCGAACGTCACGAACTTCACCGCTAACGAAACGCGCAGGATCGACATCGACTTCAAGATCACGAACGACATCGATCAGGAATTTGTAAAATCCGTGCTGCTCAAGGCCGCTTCCGATTCACCCGGCGTGCTGCAGGATCCCGCTCCGTTTGCGAGACTTACTGCCGTTGACGACGACACGTTCATCTTCACAGTACGCGCATGGTGCAACACCAAAACTTACTGGGACAATTATTTTGACCTCATCGAGAACTGCAGCAAGGCTCTGGGCGCGAACGGAATCGACGATCCCGAAGAAAGAATTGCTGTACGCTTAGTAGGAAAAGATGACAACGACTGATTTTAACGCTTCGCGGGATCCACGCATAGAAAAATATGTTGACGCCATCCGAACGTATTCGCGGGATAATTACCTGAATATGGTAAAAGAACCGGCGGGAAAGCTGGCGTATCCGTTTATAGTCCCCGGTTCGGAGAGCTATCCAAACTGTCTCTGGGACTGGGACAGCTGGCTCACGAATATCGCGGTCAGGCAGATCATGGCTGATAACGGTACGTCGTCCGGCACGTTTTTCGAATACGAAAAAGGCTGCATCCTGAATTTCCTGTCAAATATGGAAGACGACGGACGTATGCCTATATGCGTGACTCCCGATCAGGCTTTATATTTCGAAGACGGGGTCAATATCCATAAACCCTGTCTGGCTCAGCACGCCGCTTTCATTGCGCGCGAAAACGCAGATGCGGCGTGGCTCGGGCCCGTATTCGACAAGCTCGTTGATTTCGTGAATTACTACCGGACTCATTTCCGCCATTCCCCCACCGGACTGTATTTCTGGGCTTCGGACAACGCGATCGGCGTCGACAACGACCCTTGTACGTTCTACCGTCCTCAGAACAGTTCCGCTTCGATCTATCTCAACTGTCTCATGTACAAAGAGCTTCTTTCGCTCGTATGGCTCTCCAAAAAACTCGGCAGACCTGAAAAGCTTATCGCTGAATTTTACGCTGAAGCAGAAAACCTCAAAAACGCGATAAGAACGCTGCTTTGGGATGAGCGCGACGGATTTTTCTACAGCGCAGATATAGATCTCGTCCCTGTTGACCCGGACCGCTGGCTCCACAAAGGGAAGCCCAGGCACTGGAACAGTATCATACGGAGGATCGACGTGTGGTCAGGCGTAATGGCACTGTGGGCGGAAATTGCCACCCCGGAGCAGGCCGTAAGAGCGGTCAGGCATTTTACAGATGAAAGAACTCTCTGGGCGCCGTACGGCATAAGAAGCCTGTCAAAGCTCGAACAGATGTACAGCATCGACGTTTCCGGAAATCCTTCATGCTGGCTCGGCCCGGTATGGAGCATCGCAAACTGGATGACCTTCAGAGCGCTGCTAAATTACGGATTTGACGAGAAGGCCTCAGAGCTCGCAAAAAAGACGATCATAATGTTCGGCGAAGATTTGGCCAATAACGGTCAGCTTTCCGAGTATTATCATCCCGAAACGGGCAAAGGCCTCAATAATCCGGGCTTCCTAAACTGGAACCTCCTCGTCAACAACATGGCGGCGTGGCTCGATGGCAGGCAGTTCGTTACTGAGTTCTGATTTTTTTACGTTTCAATACGATCAATATTACAGCGGCGATAAAACATACGGCACTGCCAGCAAAACATACGGCTGTCGGGATCGTGTTTCCGCCGCGTTTTGTTTTTGTACCGGTATTCGAACCGGGAGTATTGACCGCCGTAACGTCCGTTCCATCGCCTTTCTGCTCTGTATCGAACGTGAATTTCAGATCATACGTAGCGGTAGAAAAATTGCCCGCGAGGGCAGGATCTGTAACCGTCCTGTAAACGCACCTGTACTGAGCCTTATCCGCTCCGTTCCCGTTAAGATAACACACTATGGCCTTAACAAACGCGCCTTTATCGCGGTAGTCAAATTTATCGAGCACCCCCGTCTTATATTCGCCGGTCTTAACGTCCAGTACAGGCCTGTCATGAAGTGCGAGCCACTCCCATCTTATAAGTGTTTCTACTGTGTAACCGTGATCCGTAAGCGAGTACCTGCATTCCGCACCGTCCTCAAAAATACCGACCTTTTCACCGTTTAAGTGGTTGTGGCGCTTCATTCGGATCCTTTCGCCATCGAGCCAGAACGTGAAAAATAACCCTTCAAGCCTGTCCCCGTCCGGGATAAAGCCGCCCGGATCAAACGCAACTTCAAAACAGTCGTGCATATTAACGGTGTCAACGTCGTTGTCATATATATCGGCTCCGACGTAGATCCCCTGCTCGCCGTAATAAAAATACGCATAAAGCGGGAGCCTGCTGCGTTCATCATAGTAATCCGCCCACATGCCCGTATTATCTTTATTCAGCGAGATCTTTACCGCACCGTCCCATTCTCCCGGAGAAAA
>JAFWQX010000136.1 GCA_017508875.1 Clostridia bacterium
AATCGCCTAAATTGGAGATCGTGTGCCACTCCTCCTCTATCCCCTCAAAAAAATGAAAAAATATTGGCACACAAATTGCCCAAATTGAAGATTGTGTGCCACGCCTCCCCTATCCCTCCAAAAAAACGAGAAATTTTTGGCACACAAATTGCCCAAATTCGAAATCGTGTGCCACTCCTCACAAACCTCCGAAGAAAAATGAGCAATAAAAGGGACAGGCGGCGTAAGGGTGTGATCTACCCGGTATAGTCCGGAACAGGACGCAGTCAAAACACGTTATGAACGTTTTTTATAAATCCCAAGCACAATTAGTAAAACACCGGGGCGGCGTCTGCACGGTCCCGGTGTTTTCATTATTGACCTATATTGATCGCGTGTTTATTCCGATCAGAAAGCTCTTTTCTTCACGAAAACGACAGCTGCGCCCATAGCCAGAACAGCAATAACAGCAAACATTGCCACCGTCACGTCACCGGTCTGAGGTACAGTTTCGGGCTCGGTAGAAGGTACAGTTTCGGCCTGAGAGGCAGGAGCTTTATAGTTAACGTAAACTTCTCTGTCTTTCGCGCCTTCCTGGCCGCGGTTATCGTATCTGTTAAGCTTAACGATATCTCCGTTGTCAAGTTTAACTACGACCCAGATCTTATGCTCTGCGCCATCCTTAAGTTCGGAAACGTCGACAGAAACAGTATATCTGGACTCGCCGCCGGCATTAACGACTTCGGGCTCGGCAGCGGATGAGAATTCCCCGTAAACCGGCTCGCCATCGTCAATGGTATAGCCGTAAGACTCGATCTTAGCGTTTGCGTTGCCGAACCAGCCGTGCAAAGCAACAGTCGAAACGGAACCGTCGGAACCGTCAACAAGAGCTTTAGCAGCGATAACAGCGTCGTTGCCGTTAGCGATCTCTGCGCCGTTAACAAGAATCTGGTCAAAGGAAAGTTTGTCGCCTTTTGCAGAGTCAAAATCGCGCAGACCGCCGGCCGGAGCTTCTTCCTTGGCAACAAATTTTATCTCAACAATGAGAGCCTGGTTACCGGTAGAGTTGAAGTGGCTGAGCCAGACTTCGCCGCTGTAATCTACGTTTGTAAGATCGATGGAGCATACGCGCTCGTCTTTATCCCAGTTTGCGCCTTCGGGATTGTGGAGATTTTCCTTATCAACGTCGGTGCAGTCTGCCTGAGCAAGAAGCCCGTCAGTCTGAGGCTCCTGGTTAGAGCAGCCGATGCATACGTTATTGCTCTTAAGGGAGAAGTTCGCGGGGATCTTCATATCTTCTTTCTGAGCAACGTAACCAAGGTCGGTAGCATAGGTGACCTCGCATGCGCTGTAATCGCCGAGATTCATATTTCCGAGGGTAATGACGTTGCCGTAATCGAGAAGAAGCGTGTCAACTCCGGCATATCCGTGGGGAGCGTGTTCTCCGCCGGATGCGCTTGTAAACTCTACGGTGCTGAGGTCAACAACGTAATCTTCAGCCGCAAACGACATAACAGCGCACATTGAGATTACAAGTGCAACTGCAAGGATTACTGAAACAATTTTTTTCATAATAGCCTCCTAAATAATTGCAGCAGGATATTGCCCACCGCATTAATCCTGTATATTTTACTATTGTTCACTCATTATTGTCAATAAGATAATTTGCCGCTGAGACTGTCGCGGCTGTTTTTTTACAATAAAATCCCGCGACAGGGATTTTCCGGCCGCGGGATCTTAACATCAGTTCAGATTTTTTATACTTTCAGAATCAGAAAGCTCTCTTCTTCATGAAGACAACAGCTGCGCCCATAGCGAGAACAGCGATAACAGCGAACATTGCCACTGTAGCGTCGCCGGTCTGAGGAACGGTCTCGGGCTGATCGCCGCCTTCGGAAGGAACTTCAGTATCCTCGGGATTAGCAGCAAAGAAGTCACCTTCAACGATATCACCTGTTACGGAGAAAGCTATCGTCTTCTCGGTGTTGATGAACTTCACTTTAGAAACATCAGCATCCGCAATAGCATGATCCATAACGAAATATGCACTTCCGTTAGCAGTGTCGCCGGTAAGTTTTTCGCCGGAAGCAGTAATTGTAAAGATGTATGTTCCTGCGGGAGCAGCTTCATCGAGAACAAGTTCGCATAACGGATTACCGTCGCTAATAACCTCATATGTACGGGTTGCTACAGGAGCCTTCGAAAGAGAATTCTCAGCATTGTACTCAAACTTGTACAGATTAAGAACAACGTTGCATTCTCTGTTATTATCTTTTCTGCTCGACCACGTGCTGGGGAGGAAAACTCTGTTAAAAGCAGCATTAGTGGTGAATTCAACACCGACACAGTCTCCGTCTTTCGTGAGCCAGATACCGTCAGTCTGGTTAGCCTGCTGAACAGCAACATAATTCTGGGTCGCAGGAGCATCCTCGCCGTTGCCGACAACAAGTGTGAATTCAGGTTTGATGTCTTCAGAAGATCCGTCCGTATATTTTCCTACGATAGAAACTTTGTAGGTACCTTCTGCAAGAGCATCTACGCCGAGAAGTTCCATCATTCCGTCGTCTTTACCAAAACCGGCTCTGGTAAAATCCTCATGTACCCAGTCTCCGCCAAAAAAGTCAGCGATCTCAGGTCTATCTCTATAGACATCAGAGCACTCTTTCTCATCTCCGTCGAGAGTCCAGACAACTTTATCAACAGTCTTTCCGTGAGAAGCAAACCATCCGAGAATGAAAAGCTTCTGGCCGGGATTGATGGTTACTTTAGCATCAGTCGCAAAACCTGCATTCTGCTGGTAAGTGTTCGTGTCTGCATAGAGGGCATCAAGTCCCGCAAACGCGCTGATGCTAAGTGCCAGTGTTAAAACAACTGCGATAGCGATAGCAAACAGTTTTTTCATGTTATTAAACCTACTAAAACTTACTTCGGCGGTAGATCCGCCAAAAGCTTCTGTGATTATATATCCGGATAAAAGAAATAACAACTGTTTTTTTCAGGCTTTTTTCATGCTGCCGAAAAAACAACTAAAAAATTGTCCCACACAAAACAAAATAAACTGCAGCTGCGGAAATTTATTTCTACCCGGCCGGCGCGGTGGCGGAAGGATCGGCGGTCGCATTGCCCGCTTCCGGCGTACCGGCAGGCGCAGGCGAAGCGGCAGGCTTGCAGACGGTGCAGGCCTTGCCCGAAAGATTGTGTTTATTGACCGTGACCTCTTTGGTATGAGTGCAGTTAACGCCTGCGGGAATATACTTACCGTTGGAATCTTTTCCCGCGTCAAGGCACACTTTTACGTGTACGTGGTCTGTGCAGTACGACGTCGGTTGAGAACCGTCGCTGAAAATTTCGTAAATCGTCTTGTTTCCGGCCTCATCCTGCGCGCATAAAGGAGTCGCGAGCTTGCGCGATTCGGCGCAGATAAGCACGCTCTTTCCGGCAGTACCGGTGGAAAGCTCTTTGATTGGAAGATCTTCATGGATCTGCTCCATTATCACCTTCCAGAGCAGGTATGCTGCGCCTTTTTCTTCCGCCTGCATGCTCTTCTGAGACGGATAACCGTACCAGACCGCGGCCGTATAATATCCGGTGTAACCCACGAACCAGTAGTCGTATGAATTTGTCGTCGTTCCCGTCTTCCCTGCCGTAGGCACCTGCACGCCGTCGCGGTTGAAGAATATTGCCTTCCTCGCAGTACCGCTGTAGTTAGCATCCATAACGGAAGTAAGCAGCGAAGTCATGATCGAAGCGGTCTGCGCATCGTCGTACACAACGTGAGACTGCGAAATATTGTCGATCAGCACGTTTCCGTCGGAATCGAGCACTTTTGTAAACGTAATAGGCTGGTGGTAGATACCTGTCCCGTTGGAAAAAGGCACGTACGCCGCGCACATTTCCATTGCACAAACGCCGTTGGTCAGACCGCCGAGGGCAACGGATATCTGCGTCTCGCCCGTGCGGTCAATTCCGGAACGCTTCAGATACTGAAGGCACATCGGGATATTGTCCTTATACAGCTTTACCGCGGCAACGTTGCAGGATATTGCCAGCGCCTGGCGGATGGATATCGTGCCCTTAAACGACTTATACGAGTTCCTGGGCCAGGGCTTATCCGGCGTATCCGGATTCAGGTACGACTCCTCGTCGTCGATCGTTGACGCCGCGGTTATTATGTGCTGGTCAATGAGCGGAGCGTAAACTAATATCGGTTTTATCGATGATCCCGGCTGCCTGTGCGCGTCGGTGGCGTAATTATATGCCAGGTTCGTCGTTTTCGGCCCGTAGCCTCCGTACATCGCCTTAACCTGCCCCGTGTACTGGTCAATAAGTACGAACGATGCCTGGGCCTTATCCGTAACGGCCGTGTACTGATAGTTTACCGGGAAATTCGCATCATTGTTAAATTCTTTATCGACTATCGCCTGGATCGCGCGGTCCTGCGTAGTATATATACGGATACCGCCGCCATAGAGCATCTGATTTGCTTCCGCTTTCGAATACCCGCGCTCCATAAACGCGTCGCGCACGTCTTTTATGACGGCATCAACAAAATAGCTGTACAGCGCGTAAGACGATCCGGCTTCGTATTCTTCGTTGAATTCGAGTTTGGTCTGGATGGCGTCAATATACTCCTGCTTATCTATCATTCCGAGCTCGAGCATTTTATCGAGTATAATTATCTGCCTTTTATACCCGTTCTGACGTCCGACGGTCGTATGCGGAGCATATTTACCAGGATTATTAGTGATACCGGCCAGATATGCGCATTCGGCGAGATTAAGTTCTCCGACGTTCTTCCCGAAATACGCGCGCGCCGCAGCCTGGACTCCGTAGCAATCCCTGCCCATATATATGATATTCATATATTTCTCAAGGATCTCTTTCTTGGAATAATCTTTTTCAAGCAGGTACGCGCGCCACATCTCCGAAATTTTACGAAGCACGCTCTGCTCGTCGTCACCCGTAGCGTTCTTTATAAGCTGCTGAGTGATGGTGCTTCCGCCGTACGTACCGAAACCCGGCAGCATGTACGCGACGATGGCGCTGAGCGATCGTTTTACGTCAACGCCCGGATGTGTATAGAAGCGTTCGTCTTCGATGGCAACGAATGCTTTCGGCAGATAATCGGGCACCTGGTCAATAGTTACGAGCACGCGGTTAACGTTTCCGGTGCCTTTTAGCGCGATCGGTTCCTCCTGCCCTTCGTCATTTATGTACGTTACGGGCTCGCCGTCGGGATAATAGATGAACGAGGTCAATGATGCTGTCTCAAGTTGTATGTCCGTCACCGGCTCGGTCGTGCTGATGCACGCGGTTATCAATCCTATGACCGCTCCTCCGACAACGAATATGGCTATCAGGACAACAACGAGCGTGATCCTGAGGGCTACGCTGAATATGTGCCACAGTACTTTCAGAAATATGAGTACTGGGTTTTTGTATTCGTATTGTGCTTCTTCTACGTTGCTTCTTTTGAAGCGCCTGCTGCTCCTGCTCATCACGCTCACCTCCCCTGGACTAAAGCTCTGGTCTTTATATTATACCACAGAAGAGCGGGAGGTGGCAAGTTTGCAGGTGACAAAGGGTCTACTCCCCAAAATCGTAACACCTTTTTGCCCTTTTATTTACTTTTAATGCTATGATATAAATATAGGAAGTACGAAATTTTGCAAATCGACAAAACTGGTCTTGCTATGTTTGAAGCTCCGTTTCCGGCCTGAAATTGAGCAAGCGCCGACCGAAAAGACATACCAAATTCTGAATATCAAGCTTTTGGTATGTCTCAGGCTCCGTCTCTGGCCTGAAAATGAGCGAGCTCCGCCCGAAAAGACATACCAAATTCCGAATATCAAGCTTTTGGTATGTCTTGGGCTCTGTCTCCTGCCTGAAAATGGGCGAGCTACGCCAGAAAAGACATACCAAATTCTGAATATCAAGCTTTTGGTATGTCTCGGGCTCTGTCTCCGGCCTGAAAATGAGCGAGCTCCGCCCGAAAAGACATACCAAATTTTGGATGGCAAATAATTGGGCTTTGATTATTGTAGTGTAGGACCAAAACCCAACGTGTCGAGATAAGAAAAACCAATGCCTCGCGGAATTTCTTCCGAGGGGCATTGGCGCAACTGATGTCATTATGATTTAAGACTCTTAACGGTATCTGGTTCTTTTATATTTAGTCCCGTCTGATTAATCTGCTTTTTCAGATCAGCGTCAGAAACAAAATCGATGCCGTCACTCTTTTCCCGATATGGTAAAAATCATGACCGAGGACCATTCGCCAACGCGCGACATGGCGAAAGGCTCGGTTCCTACCGAAAGGCCGGGTGAACCTGAATAGTCCACGTTATACAGCGAACTGACTCTGGTGCCTGATACGGTTGCGGTCTCGTTGCCGTTCAAACGGAAAGTCACAACGTCTTTTCCGTCTTTTTCCGGATCATAGGATATTGTGAATTCGCCTTCCTCAAGCCACGTATAATCGCCTTCAAGAGCTCCGGTCCATTTCCAGTCTCCGCCGCCTTCTCTGAAAGCGTTGATATAATCCTGCTGCGTCCAGATAACCTTGTGGCCGCCCAGGTCGAACCTGTAGGTTCCGCTTCCGGTCAATGTTTTCATATCTATGTGACCGGCAAATACGACCCTGTTGCTGCCGTCGCTTCCTGTGTCGACGCTGAAATCTCCTTTATCATCAACCTTGATCTTTTCGAGCGCTTTTTTAACTGTTTCTCTTACTTGTTCATCAAATTGCAGAGTGACCGTTCCGGCAACAGTGGACGTACTGTCATTTGTCATATGAACAGTCAGAGAACAGTCTCCGTCGCAGCAATATACACGATACGACCAGAAAGCATTAATTGAAAGCTTGCCGACCTTTTTCAGCTTAAAGCCGTCCTTCAGAAGACCGTATTCGTCCAGATCGTCAAGAAGGTTTTCAACGGCAACGTCTTTTTCGTTATTCGCCGCATATCCGACCCACCAGTTGATCACGTCGCCGTAGTTGAAGCTCCCCGCTTTCGTCGTCTCGGCGATTTTTTTCTCGTCGACAAACTGAGAGACAAATTGTCTGACGTTTATCAGCCTCTGAAGTCTCGCCGTAACGTTATAGTCGCCGGCGCTTTCTTCACGGAAGAATTTCCGTGCATCCGAATTAAGAGATGAAAGAGCGCCGTTGGTCGTTGAAAGCATCGTTTCGATAATGACTTTCTCGTCCTTCTTGATTTTTTCCGCCTCTTTCTCCTGCTGTACGCGCATCTCAAAGTATTCCATAAGTCCGGCTTCAGCGCGTTTCTCAAACTCTTCGAGGTATCTGGGCGGCAGTTCCTCATAGCTTGAGTACGGCCAGCCGTACGTTTCGCATATTTCGGCTACTTTGTCAAGTTTATAGAATCTTCCTACTCCTTTCGCCATGGTGAAGCCGCTTGAAGTATTGAGATATCTCAGAAAGGATTTCCTGTTTTTTGCGATGACTTCGTTTCCCCAGACGTCCTCGGCGCCGTTTTTATAGATCTGATACAGTTCTTCTATCTGATTGGACTTCCAGTAGGTGAACGCCAGGTTTACCGAAGAGCCCAGCAGCGCGACCGCTTTTGTACTGAGTTCAACGGCGGGATGGACGCCCTGCATAATGTCTCCGAGCTCCTTCATGGCACCTGGTATATCTCCTCCGGCAAAACAACCGGCCATCCTGGCGATACCGCTGGAGCTTGAAA
>JAFWQX010000137.1 GCA_017508875.1 Clostridia bacterium
GGCTACGCCCACAAAGGCGCCCACGGCTACACCCACGAAGGCACCCACGTCCACACCCACGAAGGCGCCCACGTCCACGCCCACGAAGGCGCCCACGGCCACACCGACCCAGGCGCCCACGCCCACGCAGGCACCTACGCCCAAACCCGAAAAATGGCCGGAACCGGTATACAAAACCGGATACAAAGGCTTAACCGGCAAATCCTACACCGACTATGAATACTTATCAAGCGACCGCGACCTGTTCGAAATTGACCACATCCTGTGGGAAGTGACGAGCAAAAACATGAGCACGCTTGAAAAAGTCAAAGCAGTACACGACTGGCTCGTCCTCAACATAAGATACGACACCGCATACGAAATATACGACATTGCCCCGATGCTCGCCCAGAGAAGAGCCGTGTGCGACGGATACTCAAAATTCTACGTAGTAGCGCTGGGCGAACTCGGAATTGACGCACGCAGAATAACCGGAACGGGGAAAGGGGAGAGCCACGCCTGGAACGCGGTCAAAATGGACGACGGAAAGTGGTACTACGTTGACAATACCTGGGACGATCCGCTCGTGAACGGCCACTCTAACTACCCAGACGGCTATAACCTCATGTACGAATACTTCCTGGTCACCCAGAGCCGGATCTCCGAGGATCATGCGAGCGACGGCAGCACGACTGTGAGCCCCAACGGCACTTCGCTCGACTACCATTACGAAGCGATCGAGCTCCGGTACGCCGAACTGAGAACGCAGCTGCTGCAAAAGATCAGTGATGAAAATATGCGATACGCGCACGTCGTGAGCACGCAATCAGAACTCGATTCGCTGAAAGCCGTGCTTATCCAGGACATCCGCACCGAAGCCGCGGCAGGCGGGAAGTCGATCGAGATGACCGTTTATCTTAAATACGGACTTACAGATGCTTCACAGCTGGTCAACAGCCTGCTCGGCGACCTCGCCGGCGAAGGGGCGAGTGCATTTAAGACCGGTGTCAGCGCCGGCGGCTCGATATCGTCAATGGGCACAGGCGGCAGTGTGAGGGACGTTGTGACGTATTATACTATTACGATCACTGTCAGCGGCTCGTAACGCCACGGACAATACGCTAATACGCATATTTTCTAAAATCAGCTATGAAAAAACGCACATTCTGTAACCCTGTAAACATTAATTACCGCTACCAGAGATACTTTTTCGGAAGGGAATCGGCGGATCCGCTGGTACTTATATATCACGGTACTTATTTCCTATTTGCCTCGCACGGGGAAGGGTACTGGATATCTGACGATCTGGTAAAATGGGACTTTATTAAAGTAGATATCAAGAAATACCCCGACTTTGAACTGTACGCGCCCGGGACGTGCGTAGTGGGCGACAGGCTCTACGTGACGTTCAGTCAGGGCGGGAACATCCTATATTCCGACGATCCGTTCGATCCGGATTCGTGGGTAAATATCGGACGCCCGTACGACTGGCACGACCCGGCTTTTCTTTACGATGACGACGGATACGTTTACATTTACGAAGGCCTGGGCGACAAATGTCTGCACGCTTCAAAACTTGACCCGAAGGACAATATGCGCCTCGTCGAAGGTCCGGTCCCGATCTTTTATTCAGACTTTAAAAGCCGCGGCTATGACCGCTGCGGTGACAATAACGAGATCGAGCGTATGCCAAGTCTCGAGGGCGCCTGGGTCAATAAGCTCGATGGAAGGTATTATCTTACATACGCCACTCCGGGCACGGAGTTTTCAACGTACTGTGACGGTGTGGCCGTATCGGACAGCCCTATGGGACCGTTCAAAAATTGCGATAACAGCCCGACTGTGTTCAAGTCGACCGGCTTCATGCGCGGTGCAGGTCACGGCTGCCTTTTTGAAGATAAGAAGGGCAATCTCTGGAAGATCGATACTGTTTCGATCAGCGTGAATCATTTGTTCGAGCGCAGACTCTGCTTGTTTCCGGCGAAGCTCACGAAGGACGGGAAGCTGTACACGAACACACTGCGCGGCGACTATCCGATGTATTATCCGCACGAAGTTGACGACCCGTTCGAGCAGTGCGATGCGGGCCTTCAGCTTCTTTCTTACGGCGCGGTCTGCACAGCATCATCAGCGCTTAACGACGCACATGCACCGGCTTGCGCGGCTGATGAAAATATGAAGACCTGGTGGAGCGCAAAAGACGGAGAACCGGGCGGATGGATCGCACTTGACCTCGGCGAACGTTATCCCGTGAGCGCAGTACAGGTGAATTTCGCGGATCAGGATATTTTTGACACCACCGGCCGGGACAACGGTTTTTCTTACAAATATACGCTCGAGGTCTCGGATGACGGTCTTAGCTGGCGTATGCTTACGGACAGGCGCGGCAATGACGATGATCATTCGCACGAGTATTTTGAATACGATTCTGAGTGCTTTCGCTATATAAAACTTGCGAATCACGGGAATATTCCCGCAGGCGGCAGATTTGCCGTAAGCGGCATCAGGGTGTTCGGCGATAGTGCGGGAAAGGCTCCTGAAAAGGCGCCCGATTTTACTCCGGTTCGCGACGAAGACGGCAGAAATATGCGCGTTACTTGGGAGGCGGTTCCCGGTGCGGAAGGCTATTTCGTACGTTTTGGCGTGGATGAGCACGAGCTTCACACGCATTTTCAAATCATCGGCGGTACCGAGGCCAACATACGCTGCCTTATAAGCGGCGTCAAATATCACGTCACGGTCGATGCGTATAATAAAGGCGGAATAACGCGCGGGACGGTCACAAAACCCGCTTAAATATCGGAAAAATTGTGCTAAATCAGGAGTGGCTTCTTAGGGCACGTTGTCCGGTAACGGCGTAGGTAATGGTCCCGGAGTCTGTGATGGCGCCGCCTCGGTGGTCACTTCGGTAGTCGGTTCAGGCGTTTCTGAAGGGCCCGGTGTCAGTTCCGGAGTCGGTTCAGGCGCTTCTGAAGGGCCCGGTGTCAGTTCCTGAGTCGGTTCAGGCGTTTCTGAAGGGCCGGGGGTCGGTTCGTGAGTCGGTTCAGGTGTTCCCGTAGGTCCGGGAGTCGGTTCGTGAGTCGGTTCAGGTGTTCCGGTAGGTCCGGGGGTCGGTTTGTGAGTCGGTTCGGGCGTTCCCGTAGGCCCCGGAGTCGGTGTAACGGGCATCGGCGTAGCGTCGATATCATACCATAACGCTCCGAAATACTCTTCCATCTGCACTTCGGAAAGACCGAAATACGCCCGGATATCCCTCAGCACGGTGATATTTCTCCTGCCGCCCCGTATGATATCCTTCATCTTTTCCAGCCGCTCGTACCAGCGCTCGACGGTCAAACCGTATCTCGCCTGATTCTGAGCGATCTCAGGCTCCATAATCGAAACGAACCAGTCAATTTTCTCCATTATTGTCCGCTCGTTAAGCACGGTTTCCATCAGTTCCGCGTACCGCCTGATGAACATATCGCGAAATACGGGATTTGTCATAAGCAGCTTCATCAGAGTACTGTTGGGGCCGGTCACGACGACGTTGTTTATGCAGTCGGTGCGGTCGGTCCAAAACGCCCAGTCCAGATCGAAATAGCACCAGCGCCATTTTCCGTCAGCTTCATTAGACTGAAAGAAACGTACGTTGGCAAAGTCATTGTCACCCATATATGAGCGGCAGACGTACCAGTCGATCAGGCTGTATATGTCAACGTGGTTCTCGACGTACGCAAGGCTTTCTGCTTTTGTCATATCGTGCGTGCGGCAATAATTCAGCAGACGCGAATAATCGCTGTTGTCACCGTCTTCGACCTTACCGTAGGCGCGGAGCACGTTGACCGAATCCTCAGAAACGCCGCCTAATTTCCGGGCGAAGTGGTCCTGATCGAACCGTTCGCGCAGGAAGTAGATTCCGTGATATTGACCGTTCAAATATAAAATGACCGGGCGGCACGCGAGCACGTCGAGGTTCGTTACGCCGTCAACGAGCGTTGTGCAAAGTTCGTCCCTGAAGCCGCAATACATATAATCTTCGCTGCCGCCTTTCAGAAGCAGTGAATTGAATACTTCCGTTTCTCTGTCATCGAACAGCTTGCAATGAAGCTTCGACATTCCGTAATCAGAACGGAACCGCAGCTGAAAATTCTGCTTTTTTCCGAGTTTACTGTCGTTTCCGTGAAGCTTGAACCCGCACGGAGCGGAGAAGACTTCGGCGCCGTTCTCCAGCAGCGTCACGTACGAAACGTGCTCATATTCAGGGTCAACGTGATTCAGTACGCCTTCCGGACCGTTCAGGTATTCCTGGCGGATAGCAACGTTTACGATCGGAAGCGTGTGCTCTATGCCGACAACGTAAAAGAACGACGTCTCGCGGCTCCTTTTTGAGCCGTCAAAACATGCGGCGCGGATAGAAACGATGCCGTCAATATGTATGGGTTTCGTGTATTTTTTCGAGGATGTCGTTGGCGCGGTACCGTCAGTAGTGTAGTAGACCGTTCCTTCGCCGCTGAGCCTCAGCACGAACGGATTATTGTAAGCGCCCGTTGGAACGTCTGCTTCCGGTATCGCAAGTGCGTAATTATAGCCCGGGGCGTTCTGCTTCCCGGGAGTAGCCTGAGACATACATACGAATTCGTCCCCGTAACGCCCGTAGCTTTCGTTTATGAACATATTCGACGGTACTTTCACAACGTCGCATACTTCGCCGTTCGTACTTAAATAAATCGTTTCTCCTGAAGAACTGATCTTAAACGGAGCTCCCGCCGCTGAAGCTGTTCCGGTACAGTATATGACGGTGAAACGTCCTGCGGCCAGCTTTACGGCAGGAAGTCTGAATTTCTGAAGTTTGGTTTGTTTGTCTGAAAGATAGTATTTTGAAAGCTCGATAGGTGCGTCGGAATTGTTATATAGTTCCACATAATCGTAGAAATTTCCGTCCGGCGCCGGGTGTTCGTCATTAGAAGCGAGAACTTCTGTGATCAGCAGCTCCGGAAGACCGGGGTAGAGCCCGGGTACGGCCGGTTCTTCTGTAGGCTTCGGAGTCGGAGAAGACGTAGGAACCGCGGTCGCAGTTCGTTTTGGAACGGTCGTATGCGTCGCCGTTGGGCTCTTAAAAGGCGTGGATGTCGGAGGCAGCGTGACTAAATGTTCCGTTTCCCGGACAGGCGTCACGGAACCCGTTATGGGGGGCGTCCCGGTCGACGGAGCGTCAGGTGTGGGATTTACCGCTGTGTAGTCAGTCTGCGGTATACCGGGAGTGTTCGTGCCGGCGTCAACGTAAGTTCCTTCCGGTGTGCCTGTCTCCGCAGGCGCCGTGGTCAATGTCTCGTTCGTCACCGGTTCGGGCTTGGGTCTGCACGCGAAAAGTGCTGCAGACAGAAGTATGAATGCGGCACCGGTCAATATAGTTTGTTTTATCAGTTTTGATTGATTTTTGCTTTTCATACGTCAATGTTTAAGCGTTTTGCTGTGTTTTGAAAGCATTCTTTAGCTTTCGCCGTATAGTTTAATACTTTTTATTAAAAAGTATATACCTTCGATTGGCGTCTTCAATCTCCGGCATTATCATTATACAACATTCAAAAATCTTTTTTTGCCACAAAATGTTGCATTTTTTATAAAGCAAATAATCAAGGAACCTGGCGGTTAAAAGCGAGATAAAGTTTCGCATTTGTGGCTCGAACAGCCTTGCCGCCGGCTCACAGGTGTTACAGAAGCTGCCGGATAAGCTTTTTCAGCCCGTTCACTTATATAGACGCTAAAAAACCGAAAATATTTCATTTTTTGTTAAAATATTTTTTCGTTGTTCCAGAAACGGTCAGGCCGCTGAAAAAAAGAATACAGCCCCGGAGAGTTTGGCGGCTCCGCGGGGCTTTACTTCCGTAATTATTTTCGCCTGAGGTATTCACAGACAGTGTTACGGTATGAACGTCGGTTCCGGGGTCACATCACTGTTCACCGTCGGAGCGGGGGCATGAGACGGGATGAACGGCTCTTCCCGGAACTGATAATTGGAACGGTAGGTTCTCGTCGTTTCGTCTACGACCGTGTAAGGATCGTACCATTCTACCCTGTGCATAGCGTTAGCGTATGCGCGGTCGATATTCTGGCCGAAACCGATATAATCGCCGGTGCAGTAATAGAAGATCTGGGCCAGGTGGTTTATCCGGAAGAATTTTTTTTCGTTGAAAGAAGCCGTTAAATAAAATTCACGAAAATCCTGTGCCCCGATACCGTCTTCGTGCAGCCAGGCGATGATCCAGCCGCAGTCTCCATTGGCCAGCTTGGGAAGCGTCGCGGATACGTTCAGACTGTACGGCAGCGGGATCCGGCTGTCGGTCCATTCGGTACCGGGGTCAAAACAGAACTTCTCGTTCAGCTCGTCCGCTGCAAAGGTAACGTCGTGCGTCGTTTTGCCGGAAAACAATACAGTGTCGTTGGAATGTGTCTCTAAATTTAACCCCTCGAGTTCGCAGTGGACAGAATAACCCGGGTCGAAACCGTCTGATTCTGCCGCTGAGGTATCGTACGCATGGTTATCCAGCGAATCGAACGTCAGCAGGATCCGGGGCTGTTTGTCCTCCGGAAGCTGTCCGAGCAGTTCCAGGTAATTGGCATAGATCACCTCGTCGAAACCGGCCAGGAAGGTGAATTCGAAGTCATTACGTTCGTTGTTTTCGATTACCGCGGGAAACTCAAGCTCCAGAAAGTAACCCTCGGGGCCCTTTATTTCCTTTCCGTCTCCGTTGATCGCGATTTTGGAATATTCAAGAGTTACCGGCGTTGTGTTTGCGACGGGCCCGGGCAGGGTGTTTCCTTTCCGGAGCAGCGCGGCGGCAATGAACGACGCCGCCAGGGTGAATATGAGCGCCAGCGCGCAAGCGGAGGCCAACGTCAGGCGAGTGGTATTGACCGGGCGGATCGCGTTCCGGCGCAGCGGCGCTCCGGCTTCGGGGCGTGCCGCCGCCGGGTCCGGTGCGTTGTCCGCGCGCTCGACCAGCGTTTCGTCCAGACCGGCAATGATCTTATATAATTCAGTTCTGTTCATTGTTACATCTCCTTAAATAATCTTTGAGCTTTTTCCGGATGCGGAAAAGGCTTGTACGTACATTGCTGCCGCTCAGGCCCAGGCGTGCGGCAATCGTTTTGCTGTCTTCAAAGAAGTAATACCGCCGGAGGAAAATGCTGCACTCGCGCTCGTCCAGACCGGAGAGAAACGTGTTGATTAGCCCGAGCGCGTTGTCCGCGGTCATGCCACCGGGGATACATTGATCCAGTTCGGAGTAGATCAGATCGTCCCGGTCGATGAGCGATTCTGCCTCCGTCTGCAGTACGGCTGCGATCTCGCTAAGCATTTCGAATCCGGGCATTCTCCGGTCGCACTCCCACTTCGAGACCAGGTCGCGTGATACGTTGAGTCTGGCCGCGAACTGCTCCTGGGTGAGATTCTGTGCTTCTCTCAGTTTTTTGATGGTCTCTCCGATGCTCATGATTTCCTCCTGCACGCGTTTATTTTAACTGTACGGTGCGATGAGAGCAAGGGACAAATTGTTACAGGACGCTGCGGTTTGCTGCCGGGACAAAAAGTGATATAATATACGCACACAATGTTACACGTTTACGCCGAAGCTTCTCAAAATATGTGTTAAAAATGAAGAGGATGAAAAGCAGAATGAAACAAGGAACAGGTAAATGCAGCAGGAAAATGACTATCGTTAACAGGAAAACATTATTAGGAATTGCGGCAATATTGACCGGAATCGCGTCGCTTCTGTGCGCCTGTACGAACAGGGGAGAAGTCGCGGAACCGACCGGAAACGGCGCCATATCACAGCCTACCGTTGACCCCGAAGCACCTAAAGATCCGGAAGAAGATCCGGCGCTGAACGTTTTTCCGGCGGAAGGTGATAATATCGAGATAGGTATATTCTGGGAGCCTCCCCGCGATTTCACGACACCCGAGCAGTACGACTGGATACGCGACGCGAATATAACCTTTATAGAAATCACCAACCGTGACGGAGCTGTTGATAAAGAAACGTCCGACCTTCAGCTTAAGCTGGCAGGAGAGCGGGGAATAAAGATCACGTATTCGTGCGGAGTAGACGGTAAGGATCTGCTCAATATGTCCGGCGCGAAGCGCAGCGAATATCTGAAAAAGCTTGCGGAGAATCCTGTGATCAGCGGCATACACGTAAAAGATGAGCCCCCCGATCCGTGGAAGTACGCCGAAGTCTGCGCGGCGATATCTAAAGCCGGACTCATGCCGAGGCTGAATTTCCTCCCGTACTTTGCCACGTGGGTATTCGAAAACTATCAGGGCTTCGTAGAAGACACGATCGTTGCCACGGGGAAGGAAAACTACGGATATCTGTGCTACGATCAGTACCCGTTCCCGTATAACGGGGGAGATCCGGATATGTTCTATAATCTGGACCTGTTCAGGACGATCGGGCTGAAATACGGGGTCCCGACGGCGTTCTACATTCAGTCGATTGGCGAGGGCGGCAATTTCCGCCGGACAAACGGCGGCGAGATACGCTACCACACTTCGGCAGGCCTCGCGTACGGTCTTAAATCGATGACTTACTTTACGTGGTGGACAACGGGTTTCTGTGACGAGAAGGATTACGCTATCATTTCGCCGTACGGTAAAAAGACTTCCATCTACGACGACGTTAAAGCGGTAAATGCGGACATATTGCGTGCAGGGCGCCTGCTCCGCCGCCTTGACGCGCTCGAAGTTTACCACACCGGCGGAAGCGAACAGGGGATCAGGTACTGCAATCCCACGAACGTACCGCTGTATGTTGACACAGACGGGCAGTACGGGGTCATCATTTCGCTTATGGAGGACCGCGAGACCGGGCGCGATTATATCATGCTCGTTAATAAAGATTACAAGAAGGCGGTGCAGCATGAATTTGATATTACCGGCAGCATAACGCACCTTTACGACTGTACGGGAGGAGAGTACAGGGAGCTCGACATCTCTTCCGGAAAAGTAAAACTGGACTTCGCGCCGGGAGGATTCGTCCTGCTTGCGGCCGGTCAGCATGATAAACTGACGGAACGGACTGTCGACGAAGATCAGCAGAATATAGCAAAGGGGAAGCCCGTCGCCGTTGACCGCGTAAATCCCGGGAGCGGCTATTACGCTTACTGTGTTACGGACGGCAGGCGCGATATAAAAACAGCGATTACCAAAGGATACAAAAGTGCGTCGAACAAGGGCTGGGTGGAAGTTGACCTTGGACGCGCTGTCGAAGTGAACCGCATTGACCTCTACCCGTGCGGCACAGAATATACCCGCGGCGAAACGTTCCCGCGCGACTTTACGCTGGAAATATCCGTTGACCGCGAAAACTGGACGGAAGTTCATAAGGAAACCGACTATACCGGGTCGTATTCCGGCATTCCGACGTTTTCGTTCGCGCCGCAGCAGGCAAGATTCGTGCGCCTGAACGTGACGAAAGGCTGCCCGGACGGCGGATTCGAAATCGCCGAATTCGAGATCTACAACGATGACGGCAGCGTGCCCGCGCCGGACAACGCGAAATATTATGCGGATAAAGCTGCTCAGCAGGAAGGCGCAAATCTGGCCGAGGGCCGTTCGGTAAAGGTGTCAAGTGATCTGGGCGGCGACTGGAGCAAAGATCATATCACCGACGGAGACCGTCATTCCAACTGGAGCTCCGCGCTGAACAAACACCGCACAGCCGACGGAGTAGAGTGGATACGGATCGATCTGGGTGCGGAGAAGGAATTCAACGAAGTAGACCTCTACCCGCGCGGAGACGGGCAGCATTTCCCGTATAATTTCCGCATCGAGATATCGGATGACGGCAGCAACTTCACTTCGGTATACGAGTGCGAAGTGCCCGAGCTTCCGTCAAAAGGCGAGCCTTCGCTTTGCAAGCTGGACAAGACGTATAAAGCGCGTTACGTGCGTATTTACGCATACAAACTGCGCGATCAGAAAGGTTTTAACGACGGTCACCTTTTCCAGCTGTCGGAAGTAGAGATATTAAAAAAATAAAACGCGGTTACAATTCTTGAAACATAATGGTATAATACACGTACAAACCTTTATGAAAGGAACATAAAAATGAAAAAATTTATTATCTATCTTCTCGCGGTCGTAATGATCGCATCACTTGCATTCGGATGTGCGAAGACGCCTGCCGTACAGCCTGCCGATAAGACGCCTGAAGAGGCCGCCGCGACAGACGTTCCTGCCACAGAAGTACCGGCTACGGAAGTTCCTGCAACTGCCGAGCCTGCGACGGAAGCACCCACCGAAGCACCCACGGAAGCTCCCACTGAAGCCCCCACAGAAGAGCCTGCTCCCGAATTCACTATCCCGTACGTCACCGACGGACTTATCGCACTCTTTGAAGGTAACTACAACACTTTAAGAGGGCAGAAGCTCGATACGGAAGTCTGGGAGGATCTTTCCGGAAATCAGAACGATATAGATTTCACGCTGGATGATACGGCTGAATGGACTGAAAAGGGCCTTGCGATCAGCGCTGCTAAGATCGAGTTCCCGATCGAACTGTTCGATCTGATCAACAGCGAAGAATTTACGGTTGAATACAGCGTAGACGACCTCGTTGTCACCGGCGCGGATTTTGCCACGCTGCTCAACGTATTGCCCAACGACCAGTTTGCACTATTTATCCGCAACTCTAACGGCGCGATCGAATTTAAAACTTCGCCTTCGAATACACGTCCTCAGAAAGCCGGAGCGGGATTTGATTCTGTGAACAATAAGACCATTGCCGTCACGTTCAAACTCGGAGATAAGATCTGCCTGTATTCCAACGGCGAACTGCTTTCGGAGGTTAACGCAAAAGCTACGCTCAGCGCGGCGAGCACGTTCTTCTTCGGGCATAACGACCCCAAGAAATCTTACGACGCCACCGTTCGCTCTATCCGCTTCTACGACAGAGCCCTTAGCGCTGAAGAGCTTGCTGCAAATGCTGCTGCCGTAGGTACTATCGGCGCGGCTGCATCCAATTAATAGCGTAAGATCATCATGAAAAGCAAAAGCTTTTTATTAACTGTTACAGCGGCGGTGCTTTGCGTTCCGGTATTGTTCGGAGCGTGCGCGGCACCTGCCGCTCTTTCTGTTTCTAAAGCGCCTGAAGCAACTGAGTGCCCCGAACCGACCGCTACGCCCGAGCCGCAGCCGCACGACGTTGAACTTTACCAGCTCGCTCCGGAAGACCAGAGCCTCCTTATGAGCTACGTGATCAGAACGCCGATGGATAAGATCATTGTCCTCGACGGCGGGATCGCGGGGTACGGGAAAGAGGCTCCTCCTTATATGCCTGCGGCGATCCGCGCGATCCTCGGACTGGGCCAGAACGACTATTTCGAAGTGGAAGCGTGGTTCTTATCTCACGGGCATAACGACCATATCGGAGAGCTCGCAAAGATGCTCGAAGGCTACACCGCGGATTCGAATTATAAGATCAATAATTTCTACTTCAATTTCCCGGATTTCGGAACAGAGTGGAAGAGCAGCGCCGGTGCGAATGACTACGATCTCGAGGAAGTCGATCAGTTAAAGCGCGGCTTTGAAAATTACTATTCGATCAACGCGTTTACCGGTATCGACGGCGCCACGATCCCCGAAGAGCAGTTCGTGAAGCCTGCCGGAGCGGGGGAGACGTACTACTACGACCTTATCAACGCCGCGGTTATAACTACCGACAGGATCACCGAGGGACTCGATTTTAATATTGACGGCGTCAATATCCGCGCCCTTCAGACGTGGGCGAAGAATAACAGCAACGTTAACAGTACTTCTACCGTGCTTCGCCTGACGTACGGCGAACACAGCGTACTGTTTTTAGGGGACTCGTACACGGATAATTCCGCACGTATGCTTAAGATGTGGGATATCAAAGACGTGGCTTCCGAATACGTCCAGATGGGACACCACGGGCAGCACGGGCCGGACAAAGGCTTTTACAGAAAGATCGGTGCGGCCGATTCGATACGCCTGTGGCCAACGCCTATATGGGTCTGGGAAGTATATAAAGCGACCAATAATATTGCCACCGATGAAACGCGCGGCTGGATGGGATTGCCCAAGGACTTCAAAGAATTTGCCGAACAGGGTCTCGATAAGACGGGACGCGATTTCATTTCTGGCATGGCAGGTGCGTATCCCGAAGATCCTACGAAGGTGTCTGCGTGGAATGCCGAAGTTTTGAATGCTCAGCGCGTGGCGGTCTTCACTTACACCGCACCGTAAGATCAATTTATCGTTAATAATTTCGAATGTGTCCGGGCCTCGCGAGATCGGTTTCAGAAGAAAGGCCAGTATGACAGAAGCAGGCCCGGTACCACTACGATCGCGAAGAAAGCCCAGCTTACAAGCGTAAATGTTTTAATAAATTTTCCGCCGTTTCCCGGATATTCACGCACGTAGATCCTGTAGTTTATCACTGACGCCAGCGAGCCTATCAGCGAACACAGTCCGGCCGTATCGGCGCCGTAGATGAGCCCGGCGAAATTTTGGGTGAACGGGTACAGCACGATTGATGCCGGAACGTTCGAAATGAGCTGCGAAAGACCGATTGCCCACCAGTATTCTCTGCCGGCAACGGCGCGGCTCAGGAAAGAAGAAATAGCCGCGTTGCCCGCGATCGACGATGAAAAGATAAAGAAACACAGGAAAGTGATTATCAGCACGTAATCGACCTTCAGGAACAGGCGGCGGTCAACGATCAGTATGGTCGCGAGTACGATGCCTACGGCGACGTACCAGAAGGCTGTTCGGGTGACGATCACGGTCAATATCAGCACAAACAGTACAGTGTATATTATGCGCAGATGTTTGCGCTCCGGCAGCCACGGCGCCGCAGCCCCCTCTGCGCTTATTTCTTCCTTAGGCTCTTTGCGGTAAAGAAAGAACGTGAATCCTACGAGCAGTGCGGCGGAGAGCGCGCTTAAAGGGAGCATATGCAGGATGAAGTGCCCGGCGTTTACTCCTGAACGGCCGTAAAGGAACAGGTTCTGCGGGCTTCCGAACGGCGTGAGCATACTTCCGCGGATCGCCGCGATATTCTGCATAGAAATGACGGGGAGAATATACTTTTCCTTGCCGCCGCTCCGGAAAAGCAGGATCGTAAGCGGTACGAATATTATCAAAGAAACGTCATTCGTCACAAACATTGACGTGAAAAATACGCCGAAGATCAGAAACAGCGTCATAAGTGTCATTTTCTTTATGCCGCCTGCAAGCTTTACGACCGGTCTTAATACGTTTTCCTGCTTGAATCCCTCGAGCACGCAAAGCATCATGAGCAGCGTGCCCAGCGTCCGCCAGTCGATGTCTGTTAGCAGCTTTTTCGTGGGCGGCGTTATGATAAGCGCGATCACTGCCGCCAGCAGCGACAACGTCAGCATGAGTTCTTTTTTGAAAAATCTTAATATTGCTTTCATAATTGTTGCGTTTAGTGCTTCGGGTCAATTGTCATGCGGCGCGTGTTCCGCGAAACGGTGCCAATTATACTTTACATATTGCCGGCGGTCAACTGCATTCTGCGCTGCGTTTTGCCGGACTTCACTCTTAGCGCCTCATATGCTATAATTCCACCGCAAACACTCGCTCCACGGACAGAAGCGAAGGCATACTGATGCCGGTAAGGCCCGATCAGAAGAAAAGGAGAATCGACTATGGAAGAGAAAAACACACAGAACGTTGAGACTGCCGGAATTGAAAAAGTATACGCATTTCTTAACGAAGCCGGAACTTATTACCTTGCCACCGACGATAACGGACAGCCGCGGGTGAGACCGTTCGGAACGATCCTTCTTTATGGAGGAAAACTCTATATCCAGACGGGAAAGGTAAAACCGGTCTCGAAACAGCTCTCCGCAAATCCAAAAGCGGAAATATGCGCTTTTATGAACGGAAAATGGCTTCGTGTAAGCGGCGAGTTGGTCAATGACGACGACCGCGCTGTAAAAGTCGCTATGCTCGACAAGTATCCGGGCCTCAAAGGCATGTACGACGCGGATGATGACAATACTCAGGTGCTTTATTTTAAGAACGCTGCTGCTGTTTTCAGCTCGTTTACAGCCGCTCCGGATACGATCGAATTTTAGATCGCCCTTTCAGCTCAAGCACGTTCAAATAAAAATTCCCGGCCCGAATTTGATCGATACGGACCGGGAATAATTAATGGCAAGTGGCAAGTGGTAAGTGGCAAGTTGCAAGTGGCAAGTTTTAATATCAATTAATATCAAGCAGGAATTAATTAAGAAACTTTAACAGAATCGATTATATCGCGTACGACCTGATTCCCCGAACCGTCTATTGATCCGGCGGCAATAAATACGACTCTGTCAGAGAAGAAGACAACTTCCATTCTGTAATAGAACGGAATATTGTACAAATTCACCACCATATCGTACAGCATTGCCTTCATGCCATCGACCGTTTTCACAGTTATTTCCGACATACTTTCGATCGTTCCGCCCGATCCGGTTATGCCTGAATTGAGCGAGCTGCGGATGAATTCATAATCATCAGTTATAAGGGAAGCGTCGCCTTTCGTCAGAACCAGCATAACGGGGGCGCCGTTATACGTTGCGTTAAGCGTATAGCTGTCACCGCTGCCTTCGGCAGTATAGCCTTTTGGGAAAGACAAAGAGACTCCGAATTGCGAATACGTTTCCATCTCTGACGGAACGGGATCTTCAACGGAACCGTCAAATTTAATGGAACGTACCATTTGCTCGATCAATCCGCTTTCGTCTTTCGCAACTAAAGAACCAATGGCAAAAGCATAAAACTGCTTGTTTAAAGGTACAAGAACACACTTATAATAATTTCTAATTCCGGCCATATCGAAAGCTATATCGTACATCATGGCATCGTGACCGTCGAGCGTGACAGAAACCATTTCCTGAGAGCTTTCAAAATTATCGGTTTTAGAGGAGAAAACGCCGTTCAGTATATTGCGCATAATTTCAGGATCGGTAATTACTGCTTCCTGGGCAGCTGTGCTGACGATCACGAGTGAGTAGAATTTGGAATTATATTCTGCAGACAATGAGCACATAGTTTCGTTTTCACCGTTTACCGTATAGCCGGCAGGGAACAGGATGGAAGTGCCGAATTTAGAAAAACGGGTGAAATCCGGGTCTGAAGCTATATCGATCTGTACAGGTGTGGGTTCCGGTGTAGGGTTAGGCGTGGGAACGTCGGTGGGTTTTTCTGTCGGAGCTTCAGTCGGTTTCTCTGTAGGCGCCTGGGTAGGGGCGGAAGTGGGCAATGAAGTCCCGGCAGCCGTCGGATCTGGCTGTGCCGTTTCGGCGGAGGTCAACGGGGCTTCGGATTTTGTATCCGGCGTAGGATCGATCAATTTTAATTTACATCCTGAAAACGACAGCGCCAGAATCAAACATATAATGACCGTAAAGATCTTTTTCATGATAACAACTCCTTTGGTTTTGCGTTTAGTTTTTGCTCTTTTTGCTTTTGCGCTTAGTTGCGATTACTACCGCTGCAGCGGCGCAGACGGCGGCAAGTGCGACACCGCCCGCGATACCTAACGCAAGCATAAGCGTCTTATTGCCTCCGGCATGTGAATCATTGTCGCCGTTGTCAACGAAGGGTTCGCCGCCGGCAATGAATTCGTACGTTCCTCCGCCGACCGAATAAATATATTCGCCGTTGTCGCCGCGGCCAATATATTTGACGTCCTCCGTGCTCTTTTCAAATATATTTTTGCCCGATTCCGTGATACCTTTAACGTCGGACAGCGGAATCACTACGGTCGCTGAGGAATTTGAAGGAACCTCTATATTCCACGTGAGTTTTCCGCTCTCATATTTCCAGTTGGAGACACATTTACCTCTGAGTGTGGATATGGATGAATTAACGTACGTAAGGCCGCTCTCCACGCCCGGACGGTACGTGATCCCGCTGAAGCCCGCCCCGGTCTCGCGTATTCCGCCGAGCCCCTGGAACATCCAGCAAGCCGGACCGCCGCCCAGCATCACGTGGTTCAGAGAGTCAAAATACGCAAGAAAATCGCCCGCATGCGAGTTAAAGTTATTGCCCGGTGTATCCCAGTACTCCCACAGGGAAGTCGCACCGTTATCGATCATAAATCCGAACGAACATTTTTCGTGCGAGATCGTCATATCGAGCAGCAATTTGTGATAATTAGCAGCGGAAAGTGCGTCATAGATCGATTTCGTGCCAAGCACGCCTGTTCCGAGCACTCTCCCTTTATCTTCTGAGATCGCTATGAGCTTCTTCAGCACCGTGACACGATCCGCTTCAGGCACGAGGCCGAAATCCAGCGCCATGGCGTTGCAGGTCTGGCTTTCAGTCGCATAAAAATCGGACTTGTAAAATCTCTTCTGCACCGCTTCGTATACTTTCGAAAGATACTCGTCAAGCTCGGCGTGATCCCTGCCGGCGATCTCAAGCATTTTTGAGAGCAGCATCCCGCAGTTATAGTAGCAGGAGGTCGAAAGGAAGGCGCGGTCAACGATGCCTGCACCGTTATCGAAACCGACCCAGTCGCCGTATACGTTGTGGGGAACGATATAGTTCTTTTCAAACGTGCGCGCGTATTCAAATACTTTGAGAAGCGTGTCGATACTGTGCTCGATATAATATTTGTCGCCGGTCTGCATATAAAGCTCGTAAGGGAAGATGAATATCGCGCTCGCCCACGTGATATCGTACTGCGCACCGCTCTCGTTCGTTGACGGGATGCCGACAATGATTTCAGGCCTTCCGTTTTCCCGTACGCCCAACAGCATGGCGTCAAGGTACGCTTCCGCCGTTGTCCAGTCGCCCAGCAGGAGCGCTGCAGATTCTTTCGTGACGGCGGCGTCGCCCATCCAGCCGTTTTTCTCCCGCTGCGGACAATCGGTGTAGTTTCCCATCATGTTTGAGCGCTGCGATACGTTGTACATCGAAAATACCTGGTCGAGCCGCTCGTTAGAGGACTCGAAGAAGCCTGTCTGAGGCACGTCGTCGCTCGTAAAGCACGCGGTAAATTCGTTTCTGTCAAGTTCTTTTCCGGCCGGGAGCGTTACGCGTATATATCTGAAGCCTGTATAGAAAAAGCGCGGCTCAAATACGTCGTCGCCTCCGGACAACGTATAGTTCGAGACCGGTTTGTGTGCCGTCGTGTTGGCCCAGATATCGCCCTTCTCATCGAGCATCTCCGCATATTCGAGCTTATATTTATCGCCGGCGTTTCCTTTCGCGTTAAGCCTTACGTAGCCCTGCATATTGACGCCGAAATCGAGCACGTAAACTTTTTCGCCTTTGCCCGTCTGCTTCAGTTCAGATGCCGAGACCGGCTTTAATTCCTTTATAACTTTTGTCCCGGACGGGGAGGGAACGGCTTTGATTTCTCCGGGGAAATTCCATTTTTCCGTATCGGCTTTATCGAAATCGTCTTCCCAGATCACGCTGCCGTTTTGTATTACCGCTATCCTGTCGTACGTTGCCACCTCGTTAAGCGCCGAACGTATCCCCAGCGCTCCGTCTGTCTGGCCCGCCGGCAAATTTAAGCTGTGCACTTTTTCGCCGTCAACGTACGTCGTGACTGTCGTGCCCTTGATTTCGATCCGGAGCTGAATTTTCTTATTTGGTCCGAGTCCCTTAACGGAAGGCGTGTCAATTTCCGTCCAGCCCACGTGATGGAGCCTCAGCCCTGACGTTCCTACCTGCCACATCAGGGGGCTCGGAACTCCGTCCTTCACGCCGAACATGATCGCGCCGATGTTCTTATTTACGGTCATAGACACTTCTACCGTATAATCACCGGAAAATGATTCATACGTCCTGAACGTGCCGGAATTATCTGGAATCTGCAGTTCGCCGTCCTTCGCCTGAAAGCTCACGGCTTCAGTTTTCTTCCAGCTTGAATTTTCCTTGAAATCCGGCATATCCCAGTCTGTTTTTTTGCGCATATCGATATCTTCGCCTTTTGAAAGATTCTCCTTAACGATTTCCGAATTTGCGCATGCTTTCCAGCCTTCACCCGTGCTTACGGTCTGGGTCTGACCGTCTTTATATGTTATCCGGAGCATTCCTTTAAGGTCGCGGTTCAGGAATGTGCTGCCGCTGACGTACGCACCGATACAGTTTTCTCCGTCGAGCAGCATTCCGGTGATATCGTAAGTATTGTAGTATGCGATTTTATCGTAAACGGTCTTTCTCGGGCTCCAGATAAGATCGCCGACCTTTCCGCCGTTCAGGCGAATTTCAATTACGCCGGTGCTCGCGAGATAACAGCGCGCACGTTCGACGTTTTTGAGGGGCTGTTCAAGCTTGAATACGTGCCTTAGCAGCCTGTCCGTAGTTATCCAGGCTCCGTCAAGTGTAATGGGCGCCGTTTCAAATACGAGCTCTTTTCCGAATCCGGATTCTCTGCCGCTCTGATCTTTTATATTTACTTTCGCTCTGTAAATTGTTTCGGGTTTGAGCCCTTCGGGTACGATCCCGGTCTGCACGCTGCTTTTAACCCAGCCGCTGTCCCATGCGCTGCTTCCGTCTTCGCCGCTCACTACACATCTGTATTCGCTTTGGTAAACGCCGCGCCTCCCGGTGACGATCCGCCACCCGAGCCTTGCGTTTTCCGGATCGATTCCAATATCGTATGCAGATGAAGTCTGAAACACTTCCGTCATTATTGCACCATCCTCCGCCGCCTTTGCCGCTCTTCCGGCTGCGACCGAAGTACCTGATGCAAGTCCGAAAAGCATTGACGTTAATACAGTCAAACAGACTGGCTTTTTTATTAATTTTGCAAATATACCCATTACGTTGCCCCCCGATCCAGATCTGATCATATATCTCCAATTTTACAAGCTCCGGAGGTGAAAGTCAATCATACTCTTCAACCAATCGGCTCTACTCCATAAATCGTAAATTATATGGACACATATCTCATTTTTGGATCGCAGACAGAGCCTGAGACATACCA
>JAFWQX010000138.1 GCA_017508875.1 Clostridia bacterium
GAAGCCTTTACGCCATAGTACACTTCGCAGCCATTCTTTTCGTAAAAATCCGCCCCGCGGTAGCGCATCCTTTCGGTATCGGTCTTACCTTCCAGGTAATAAGAAATAAGCGGCCTGGAATAAACGTGATGCTTTTCTTCAGATATAACAGTAATGTCGCCTTTCACGTCATTCTTACGTATCCCTTCAATGCAGCCGGCTGCGGCAGTACCGTTTCCGATGATAACGTATTTTTTAATATCTCCGTTCACACTTATCACCCCCGCTCCTCATAAACGATCGCCTTATTCGGGCATCCGGTGACACATGCTGGAGCGCCGCAGGAATTATTAAGGCAAAGTTCACATTTCTGCATTATCCCGTCCTCTCCCGGCATAAGCGCGCCGTAAGGACAAACAAGCATACACGTAAGGCAGCCGACACATTTATTCCGGTCGATCTTTACCACTCCGTCTGCTTTAGATATAGCGCCGGCAATGCAGCTCTTAATGCAGACAGGATCTTCACAATGGCGGCAGGAAACGGCAAAAGTGATCTTATTGACCTCGTCTCCTTCCACGTGTATCCGCGGAAAGATCTTCTTTCCTTTAAGCGCCTTTGTCATATCCTCAAGGCCGGAATTTGCGAAAGCGCAGTTATACTCGCACAGATGGCAGCCGAGGCACCATTCTTCATTGACATAAACACGTTTCATAATATCACCTGCTTCCGGACGTTATTACTCGCCGGCATGCGAGATCCCGAGAATACCGAGCTCCTTTTCGTTGAGCCCGACCCCGCGGAGCATAAGCCTGTTCCCCCTGAGCGCCTCGATCGAGTTTATACCCATTCCGCCCATGATCTCCATGATCTCATGTCTCCACGCGGTCATCAGATTAACGAGCCGCTGACTTCCGATATCCGGATTGAGGCGTTTGACGAGATCAGGACGCTGGGTGGCAATGCCCCAGTTGCATTTTCCCGTCTGGCAGGTCCTGCAAAGATGGCAGCCCAGAGCGAGCAGTGCGGCGGTGGCAATATAGCATGCGTCTGCTCCGAGTGCGATCGCTTTTACAACGTCAGAAGCAGAACGGATAGAGCCCCCCGCGATCAGCGAAACGTTGTTCCTGATGCCTTCGTCCCGCAGCCTCTGATCGACTGAAGCGAGCGCAAGTTCGATCGGGATACCGACGTTGTCCCTGATCCTCGTAGGCGCAGCACCAGTTCCGCCGCGGAATCCGTCGATGGCGATTATATCCGCACCGCTTCTGGCGATCCCGCTCGCTATTGCCGCAATATTATGTACCGCCGCCACTTTTACGATGACGGGTTTAGTATAGTTTGTTGCTTCTTTTAACGAAAATACGAGCTGCCTCAGATCCTCAATAGAATAGATATCGTGATGCGGCGCCGGAGAGATCGCGTCTGAACCTTCCGGAATCATCCTCGTTCTCGAAACGTCGCCGACGATTTTAGCGCCAGGAAGATGGCCTCCTATGCCCGGTTTAGCGCCCTGACCCATCTTTATTTCGATAGCCGCACCGGCCTCAAGATATTTCTCGTGAACGCCGAAACGGCCGCTCGCGACCTGCACGACAGTATTTGGCCCGTACTTGTAAAAATCTTCATGAAGCCCGCCTTCGCCGGTATTATAAGCGATCCCGAGCTCCTGAGCAGCCCTCGCCAAAGAAGCGTGAGCGTTATAGCTGATCGAGCCGTAGCTCATTGCGGAAAACATCACAGGCATCGACAGTTCGATCTGAGGAGGCAGCTCACATATGATCCTGCCGTCACTGTCGCGCGTAATTGTATCAGGTTTCTTTCCGAGAGAAACACGAGTCTCCATCGGTTCACGGAGTGGATCGATAGGCGGGTTCGTGACCTGCGACGCATTGATCAGGATCTTATCCCAGTATACCGGAAACGGCTCGGGATTTCCCATCGACGAGAGCAGCACACCTCCGCTGTTAGCCTGCTTATATATCTCTTTTATCGTCGCAGTTTTCCAGTTAGCGTTTTCGCGAAGCGTACAATCGCTTTTGACTATCTTAAGGGCTCTTACGGGGCAAAGCGAGACGCAGCGCTGGCAATCTACGCATTTTGATTCGTCGCTTACCATAAGGCCCGTTTCGGCGTCAAAAGAATGGACTTCGTTAGAACATTGACGTTCGCAAACGCGGCAGGCTATGCAGCGGCGGTCGCTGCGCACTACTTCAAATTCAGGATAAATAAATTCCACTCCCATCAGAATTGTCCCTCCTTTACCGTAACTATAACAGGCTCTCCTCCGGACGGCGCCCAGACGTTTTCGGCATCAGGTTCCATGACGCGTATCGCGGCTTCCTCACTGGCAATAAACACTTTGTCGTTCTTCTCACCTACTACCATTGACCTGAGCTTCAGCCTGTCGTTTAAAGCCATAAGACCGCCCGTGAATCCGAGCACGATCGAAAAAGGTCCTGTAACGAGCAGACTTGGAAATACTTTTCTTAAGTATTCGTGCTTCTGTTTATCGTAAAGGTCTGTCTTGCGTTCGATAGTGCTCCAAAAAGGTGCGGCGATCACACTCGCGGCTTCTGAAAGTGTTAAGCGTTTTACGCGTACGAGATAGTCGAGAATATACGTTATTACCTCAGTATCAGTCTGAAGCGTACATTTATAACCGAACATTTCAATAAAACGCCTGTTCGCGTCGTAAGAAGAAATCTCACCGTTATGGACAACAGAATAATCAAGCAGCGTAAAAGGATGCGCGCCGCCCCACCATCCGGGTGTATTTGTGGGATAACGTCCGTGGGCAGTCCAGCTGTAACCCTCATATTCTTCCAGTTTATAAAATCTTCCTACGTCTTCCGGAAAACCGACTGCTTTAAACGTACCCATATTTTTACCGCTTGAAAACACGTAAGCTCCGTCCATACCGGTATTGATCTTCATTACGGTGCGGGCAACGAATTCCTTCTCGTCCAACTGCTGGTCTGCGAGCACAGACTTTAGCGGAGTTACGAAATAGCGCCATATAATGGGCTCGTCTGTTATTTCAGGAATCTTCCGCGTAGGGATAAGCTCGCCTTTCACGACCTCAAAGCTCTCCTTCAAAAAAGCTTCGCACTTTTTACGCGTATCGCGGCAATCAAAAAACAGATGAAAAGCGTAAAGGTCTTTATATTCAGGATAGATGCCGTACGCAGCAAATCCGCCGCCAAGGCCGTTCGAGCGGTCGTGCATCGGTTTCATTGCGTCAATAATGCTTTCTCCGCTCATCCGTTTACCTTCTTTAGATATAACAGCGGCGATAGCGCATCCGGACGGTATCCTGACGTCACCTTCCATATTCGAGGTCAATTTTCGTGCTTCCATTCTTCCATTCCTTCTTTATGACCTGATGTAATCGCATTATAAAATGAAAAAAGCGCCCATTTCGCACGCATACCTGCCGCGTGGAAATGAACGCCTTTGCTCATTTGCAAAGAATTTTACAACTAATGAAAAAAAATGTCAACAAAAAGCGCAAAATAAATGTTGACAACCGCTTCGTTCTGGTGTAAACTTCGCATCGTTAAAGGCAATGGCGTCTTTGAGCGAAGAACTCAAAGGCGCCTTTTCTTTTAACAGACCGAAGGCAAAGGCGTCTTTTGTGCATGCGGCGAAGGTAGATATTGACTCCCCGTCGCGATACGTCACAGAAGGCGCCTTTAGCAGTTTATAAAGAAAAGGAGACAGGATCATGGGAACGGTAAAAGATTATTTCGGAAGTATGGTATTTGACGACCGGGTTATGAAGGCATGTCTGCCGGGAAAAGTTTACGCTTCGCTGCGCAAGACGATCGACGAAGGAAAACAGCTCGATATCGGTGTTGCAAACATCGTAGCTGAAGCGATGAAGGAATGGGCGATCTCGAAAGGCGCGACGCATTTCACCCACTGGTTCCAGCCTCTTACAGGCATTACAGCAGAGAAGCACGACAGCTTCATTACCCCCGCTCCGGACGGCGGCGTTATAATGGAATTCAGAGGAAAAGAACTGATCAAGGGCGAGCCTGATGCGTCTTCCTTCCCGTCCGGAGGTCTTCGGGCAACGTTCGAAGCGAGAGGCTACACCGCATGGGATCCAACCTCATATGCGTTTATAAAAGGCAAAACGCTCTGTATTCCGACAGCATTCTGCTCCTACGGCGGACACGCGCTCGATAAGAAAACTCCCCTGCTGCGCTCTATGGAGGCGCTCAACACTCAGGCGCTTCGCATATTGAGGCTGTTCGGGAATACGACAGTTAAGCGCGTTCATTCTTCAGTAGGTCCGGAGCAGGAATATTTCCTTATAACCAAAGAGATGTATGACGCGCGGCCGGATCTTCAGTTCACCGGAAGAACGCTATTCGGTGCAAAGCCTCCGAAAGGTCAGGAAATGGACGACCACTATTTCGGAGTGATCAAACCGAGAGTTGCGGCGTATATGGAAGAACTCAACGAAGAACTCTGGAAGCTCGGAATACTCGCGAAGACCGAGCACAACGAAGTTGCCCCCGCACAGCACGAACTGGCGCCGATCTACTCGACAACTAATATTGCCACCGACCATAACCAGCTGACAATGGAGATCATGCAGAAAGTTGCCGCTAAGCACGGCCTCGTCTGTCTGCTCCACGAAAAACCGTTCGCGGGCGTAAACGGTTCGGGAAAGCATAATAACTGGTCGATCGACACAGACGAAGGCCAGAACCTGCTCTCTCCCGGCGAAACACCATACGAGAACGCTCAGTTCCTGCTGTTTCTCTGCGCAGTCATAAAAGCAGTTGACGACTATCAGGATCTGTTAAGGATATCCGTTGCCACCGCCGGAAACGACCACCGCCTCGGAGCAAACGAAGCTCCCCCTGCAGTGATCTCGGTATTCCTCGGGGACGAACTGCAGGCAATATTTGACGCGATCGAAAACGACCTGCCTTACAAGGGCGCCGAAAAGACACAGATGAAGCTGGGCGTAGACGTGCTTCCGAAGTTCAACCGCGATACGACAGACCGCAACAGAACCTCGCCGTTCGCATTTACGGGCAATAAATTCGAGTTCCGTATGCTCGGTTCTTCTAACAGCATCGCCTGCGCGAATATCATGTTAAACACCGCCGTGGCAGAGAGCCTGAAAGTATATGCAGACAGACTTGAAAACGTTCCCGATTTTGAAACTGCGCTTCATGATATGATCAAGAAAACGATAAAAGATCATAAGCGTATCATATTCAACGGCAACGGCTACGATGACGCCTGGATCAAAGAAGCGACTGAAGTCAGAGGACTTCTCAACTACCGCACCACCGCCGACTGCATGCCGCACCTGATGGATAAAAAGAACGTTGACCTCCTCACCTCTCACGGCGTGTACACGTATGAAGAGCTCCGTTCAAGGTGCGAGATCATGCTTGAGAACTATTGCAAGACGATCGGTATCGAGGCTAATACGATGATCGAGATGTCAAGGACGCAGATCGTTCCGGCCATCGAAGCTTACACTTCTGATCTGGCAAGGAATGCGGTAGCGAAGAGAAAAGCCTGCGACGGACTGGCCTGCTCGTATGAGACCGGGATCATCAAAAAGCTGTCTGCCGCCACTGACAGTATCGCAGTTAAGACCGACGAACTGCAGGAGGCTCTAATTAAAGTTCACGACGCGAATGACGTCATCGAGGAGTCCGCGATGCTGCGCGACACTGTGCTTCCGATCATGTGCGAGCTCAGGGTACTTTGCGACGAAGCCGAAACTGTTACGGCCAAATCCTACTGGCCTTTCCCGACGTACGCGGACATACTGTTCAGCGTTAAGTAAACAAATCATGATCACTCAATTATAACCGTTCAATACGGCACGAGGTATTATAGTATGGACACTGATTCAATCACTCAATTAATACAGGATACAGCCACTTCTGAAGTTTTCGGCGTATGGTTCCTTATCGGAGCCGCACTCGTATTCTTTATGCAGGCAGGTTTTGCGATGGTCGAAACCGGCTTCACAAGAGCTAAGAACGCAGGCAACATCATCATGAAGAACCTTATGGATTTCTGCATCGGTACTGTAGTTTTCGTACTGCTTGGATTTTCTCTCATGATGGCTGAAGATTACGTACTCGGTTTCATAGGAGTACCGAATCTCAAAATATTCACCGATTTCGGCGGCTTTTTAAAGAGCGGCAACGCGCCTTCGTTCGTTTTCAATCTGGTGTTCTGCGCGACAGCGGCAACGATCGTTTCCGGTTCGATGGCTGAGCGTACGAAATTCTTATCCTACTGCATATATTCAGGCGTGATCTCGCTTTTCGTTTACCCCATCGAAGCGGGCTGGGTATGGAACGCAAACGGCTGGCTTATGAAGCTCGGTTTTCACGATTTTGCCGGATCTGCAGCTATCCATTCGGTCGGCGGTATCACAGCGCTGATCGGGGCTATAATGGTAGGTCCGAGGCTCGGTAAGTATATTAAGGACAATGCAGGAAAAGTGACAAAGGTCAATGCGTTTCCCGGCCATTCTATAACGCTCGGAGCTCTCGGGTGCTTCATACTGTGGTTCGGCTGGTACGGGTTCAACGGAGCCGCGGCATGGGACAGCACTTCCCTTTCGTCGATATTCGTTACGACAACGATCGCACCCGCCGTTGCCACCTGCACCACAATGATATTCACGTGGATAAAGAACGGTAAGCCCGACGTTTCGATGTGCATAAACGGCTCGCTCGCAGGACTCGTCGGAGTGACAGCAGGCTGCGACGCCGTTGACGCCCTCGGTGCTTCGGTGATCGGTCTTGTCTCCGGTCTGCTCGTGGTAGGTGTCGTCGAACTGCTCGACATCAAACTTCATATAGACGACCCCGTTGGCGCGGTTGGCGTGCATTTTGCGAACGGCGTTTGGGGCACGATAGCAGTCGGGCTGCTCGCAAATCCAAATGCTCCGGCGGGCCTCAGAGGCTTATTCTATACGGGCAATTTCAAGCTGCTCGGAATCCAGCTGCTCGGGATCTTAGCCATCCTCGCCTGGACGGCGGCAATGATGACGCTTACGTTCTTTATTATCAAAAAGACAAACGGCCTTCGGGTATCGCGTGAAGAAGAGATAAAAGGCCTCGATAAGACAGAGCACGGCCTTCCGAGCGCTTATGCAGACTTCGTTCCGGCCGTCGAAAGCGTCGATTACGGTTACGACGGAGCAGTGGCAGTCACCGGTGACGTGCCGGTGGCAGAAGCCGTACCCGTAAAGAAAGAACCTGTTTTCAACGACGGTTCACCCAAGTTTACGAAGGTGGAGATCATCTGCAAAGAACCCAGGTTTGAAGCGCTCAAGAACGCGATGATGGATATAGGCATCACGGGAATGACTGTAACGCACGTGCTTGGCTGCGGCGCTCAGAAAGGCCAGCCCGAATACTACAGAGGCGTACAGGTCGAGGCCAATCTGCTGCCAAAGATCCAGATAGATATCGTTGTGAGCAAAGTTCCTGTAAGGCTCGTGATAGAAACGGCGAAGAAAGTGCTGTATACGGGTCACATCGGCGACGGCAAGATATTCGTGTACGACGTTGAGAACGTGGTCAAAGTGCGTACCGGTGAAGAAGGATACGATGCGCTGCAAGACGTTGAATAATTTTGAACGATAAACTATCAACTGGCAACTATTGCAATTTGCAACTTGCCATTTGCCATTTACTTAAGAGGTGCACGATGTGTTCAATCATTGGATATTGCGGTAAGGTTTTGGATGATGCTGCTTTAGAGGAGGGTTTTGCGCGCACGAAATCGCGCGGCCCGGATTCTACCAGGATCGTAAGTGCGGGCAACGGTTTGATGGGGTTTCACAGGCTTTCTATTATGGGCCTGACCCCGTCGGGCATGCAGCCTTTCGAGCTAAACGGCAGCTTATGCGTCTGCAACGGCGAACTGTACGGTTTTAAGAAGGATCGCGATGCGCTCGAGGCAAAAGGTTATACTTTTAATAGCGACAGCGACTGCGAGATCATTCTTCCGATGTACAAAGAATACGGAGCTAAGATGTTCAAAAAGCTTGACGCCGAATTCGCGTGCGTAATATATGACGCAGAAAAAGACGAATTTATTGCCGCCCGCGACCCGATCGGTATCAGGCCGCTATATTACGGATATGATGCGGAAGGGACAATAATTTTTGCGAGTGAGGCCAAAAATATTGTCGGCATATGCGAAAAGGTATTGCCCTTCCCTCCCGGCTGCTACTACAGCGGCGGTCAATTCGTAAGATATTGCGATATTGCCGCACCGGAGGGAAAAATAAGCGGTGATATTGACCACGTATGTGCCGGAATCCGTAAGCGCCTGATCGCCGGTGTTGAAAAAAGGCTCGTATCTGACGCGAAAGTAGGATTTTTATTGTCCGGAGGCCTCGATTCATCGCTCGTTTGCGCGATTGCCGCGCGCAGCGAGACAGAACATAAACCGATAAGGACGTTTGCGATAGGAATGAGCAAGGACGCGATCGACCTTAAATACGCGCGTATGGTCGCTGAATTCATCGGTTCAGAGCATACGGAAGTATTTATGACGCCAAAGGACGTCATCGATTCGCTCGAAACTGTGATCGAATTGCTTGGAACGTACGATATAACAACGATCCGTGCGAGCATCGGTATGTACCTCGTTTGCAAAACGATCCACGAAACTACGGACATCCGCGTACTGCTCACGGGCGAGATCTCAGACGAACTGTTCGGATACAAATATACGGATTTCGCGCCGGATGCGGAGGCGTTTCAGAAAGAGGCCGAGAAACGGATCAGAGAGCTTCATATGTACGACGTTTTAAGGGCTGACAGATGTATTTCGGTAAACTCTTTAGAAGCGCGCGTGCCTTTCGGCGATCTCGATTTTGTCAGGTACGTTATGTCGATCGATCCGGAGCTGAAACTTAATAAATACGGCAAGGGCAAATATCTGCTGCGCCATGCGTTTGAAGGGCTCGGTTACCTGCCTGATGAGATACTGTGGCGCGAGAAGGCGGCGTTTTCAGACGCTGTGGGACATTCGATGGTAGATTATCTCAAGGAGTATGCCGAGCAGAAGTATACGGACAATGAATTCGAGGAATTGGCTTCGAAGTATGCTTTTGCAAGGCCGTTTACGAAGGAGTCGCTCCTGTATCGCGAGATTTTTGAGAAGTACTATCCCGGTAACGCTGAGATGGTCGCGGATTTCTGGATGCCAAACAAGAGCTGGAAAGGCTGCGACGTAAACGACCCTTCGGCGAGAGTGCTTTCAAACTACGGAAACAGCGGGAGATAATAATGGCAAGATGATTTGCAATTACTAAAAGATTTTAGGGAGTTGATCGTTTATGAGAAAAATAAATTTGATCTATGAGGGGAAGGCTAAAAAGGTCTATGCGACCGATGATCCGGATCTGCTTATTGTTTCATATAAGGACGACGCCACGGCTTTTAACGGCCTTAAGCGCGGCACAGTAAACGGTAAAGGCGTTATAAACAACCGTATGAGCAATATACTTATGGCGAAGCTCGAAGAAGCAGGCGTACCCACACATTTTGTCCGCGAACTTTCCGAACGCGACACACTCGTGAAAAAAGTAAAAATAGTACCGCTGGAAGTTATTGTCCGCAACATATCCGCCGGATCTTTTGCGAAACATTACGGCGTGCCGGAAGGGATAATTTTTGAGGAACCCACGATCGAATTTTCGTACAAGAACGACGAGCTCGGAGACCCTCTCATAAATGATTACCAGGCCATCGCGCTCGGTATAGCGACCCGTGCAGAAATCGAAACGATCACAAAGTATGCTTTCGCTGTCAATGAGATATTGCGCGCTTTATGGGCTTCGCGCGGCGTAACGCTTGTCGACTTCAAACTCGAATTCGGCAAAACAGCCGGCGGGTCAATAATCCTTGCCGATGAGATCAGCCCGGACACCTGCAGGCTTTGGGACAGCGAGACCGGAAAGAAGCTTGATAAAGACAGATTCCGCCGCGATCTGGGCGGGGTTGAGGAAGCGTACCACGAGATAATGAGAAGACTTTTTGACTGAACGGAGGATAAGAACATGACAAAGTACATTTTCGTAACAGGCGGTGTAGTATCGGGGCTCGGAAAAGGAATAACCGCCGCTTCACTCGGAAGGCTATTAAAAGCGAGAGGACTTAAAGTTGCGGCACAGAAACTCGACCCGTACATAAACGTTGACCCCGGGACAATGAGCCCGTACCAGCACGGTGAAGTTTTCGTTACCGAAGACGGCGCAGAGACCGACCTTGACCTCGGCCACTACGAGCGCTTCATTGACGAAGACCTGAATAAATATTCGAACCTGACGACCGGCAAAGTGTACTGGAACGTGCTTAATAAAGAGCGGCGGGGCGAATACCTGGGCTCGACGGTGCAGGTCATCCCCCACATCACGAACGAGATCAAAGAGTTTATATACAGCGTCGGGCGGCATTCGGACGCTGACGTCGTGATCACAGAGATCGGCGGCACGATCGGCGATATTGAGTCGCAGCCTTTCATCGAAGCGGTGAGGCAGATATCGCTGGAAGTCGGGCGTGAAAACAGCCTGTTCATCCACGTGACGCTTGTGCCGTACCTCCACGCATCCGAGGAGCATAAAACGAAGCCTACGCAGCATTCCGTGAAGGAACTTCAGGGTATGGGCGTGAATCCCAATATCATCGTACTCAGGTGCGACGAGGAGCTTGAGGAGTCAATATTCAAAAAGATCGCGCTGTTCTGCAACGTTAAGGAGGATTGCGTGATAGAAAATATTACCCTTCCGAATCTTTACGAAGCGCCGCTGATGCTTGAAAAATCGGGGTTCTCGCACGTCGTATGCCGCGAACTCGGGTTAGATGCGAAGGAGCCGGATCTTACCGAGTGGACAGAGATGGTCAACCGTATCAAATCAAGGCCGTACACGGTGCATATCGGGCTCGTTGGCAAGTACGTCGGACTTCACGATGCGTATCTTTCGGTCGCGGAGGCAATGCGTCACGCGGGTTATTTTCACAATACGCATATAAAGATCCACTGGATCGATTCGGAGACGATCACTCCGGAAAACGTCGATTCTGTGCTCGGAGGGCTTCACGGGATTATTGTCCCGGGCGGATTCGGCAGCCGCGGAATAGAAGGTATGATACTTGCCGCCGGTTACGCTCGTAAACATTGCCTCCCCTATTTCGGTATCTGCCTCGGAATGCAGATCGCCGTCATCGAGTACGCCAGAAACGTGCTCGGAATCAGCGGGGCGAATTCGGGCGAGTTCGACGAACAGTGCAAAAAAAAGGTGATCGATTTTATGCCGGGCCAGAGCGATACGATCGATAAAGGAGGCACGCTGCGTCTGGGCGCTTATCCGTGCGTCATCGCTCCGGGGACAAAGATGGCGGAGTGCTACGGGAAAGAGCTGATCTACGAGCGTCACCGTCACCGTTATGAGTTCAATAATGATTACAGTGATCAGATGCGTGATGCCGGGCTGGTGATCAGCGGCCAATCGCCTGACGGCTTACTGGTTGAGACTGTTGAGCTCAAAGAAAGTCCGTTTTTCGTGGGCGTGCAATACCATCCGGAATTCAAGTCGCGCCCGAATAAGCCTCATCCGCTGTTCCTTGGCTTTATCGGAGCGGCTTTCGGGATTATGAAAAAAGAAGGCGGCGAGTAGCATCAAGGAAGGCGTCAACGTCTGAATCTTTTGTCCCCCACGACGTTACGAGGCGAACGGGCTGCATCCCGTCCGAAGCCTGGGCCCAGTCGTAGAAAAAGAAATCTTTTCTAAGTTCATTGACCGCCTCGGCCGGAAGTACCGGGAAGATCTGATTTGTGGGAGAATCGCTGTAGAAACGCACGCCGAGAGCCCGAAGACCTTCGCGAAGCTTATCAGCGAGCCGGTTCGAATGCGCCGCCATCTCGTAATAAATACTGTTTTCGCCGCCTTCGAGCAATGCTTCGAACTGGACGCCGAGCAGCCTGCCTTTAGCCAGTATCCCCGCCTGACGTTTCATCATCCACCTGAAGTGATCGTCAATGGCGGGATTATTTATGACCAGCGCTTCGCCGAACAACGCGCCGTTTTTAGTGCCGCCGATGTAAAAAGCGTCGCAAAGTGACGCAATTTCGCGTATGGAGAGATCGTTTTTAGAACACGTGAGCGCTGTTCCGAGCCTTGCACCGTCGAGGTACAGGTAGAGCCCAAGTTCATCGCATTTGCGCCTTAAGGCGGTAAGTTCTGCCTTGCTGTATATCGTTCCGATCTCGGTGGGATGAGATATATATACGAGTTTCGGTAGGACCGTATGCTCGTCCTGATATTCGACGTACGCGCGGTCAATAAGGTCCGGCGTCAGTTTTCCGTCTATCCCGTCTTCAACAATGACCCTGTGCCCCGTTGCCTCCACGCCGCCTGTTTCGTGTACGTACGCGTGACCGGTCCTCGCGGATATAACGGCTTCGTACGGTCTGAGCGCTGCGGCGATCACGGTGACGTTGCACGGCGTGCCTCCGACTAAGAAGTGTACGCTGCAGTCGTGCTTCCCTATCAGGTCTTTTACAAGCTCTTCGGCGTGTGCGCAATGCGGATCGAGGCCGTAGCCGTCGGTGAATTCGAGGTTGGTTTTGTTGAGGGCTTCCATTACTTTGGGATGGGCGCCCTGGCAGTAGTCTGAGTGAAAATAAATCATTTTATATCCTCCTGATGTGTGAAGATGTGTTACGATTCGTGGACCGGGATATGTTTCGGGACGGTTTTAGCCCTTTGCCTCGCTGTTATGCCTCTGTGAGCGCGCAGGAGGCTATATAAGCCACGTTTTCGGGAAGGGCCAGTCCCGGGTCGTTTACGGAGAACCCCGCCTTAAAACCGCATTCTGAGGCTCCCAGAGCGAAATGGCACATTGCGATGCCGATATCGATCTTCTGCAGGTCCCACCCGTCTGCGGCTTCGTACCCTTTGGATTTCTTTTCATAGAAATGTACAATGCCGTCTTTCAGAACGCAGCGCCAGGGCTGTTTATTGACGGCGGAAGGCGCGAGTCGCACGAGCTCGAGCGGCAGAGCGAGCTTGCCGGCCTTCTCCTTAGAGAGCGGAGTTTCGAAGCTGTTCTCATAAAACAGTTCTTCGAATGCCATACGGCTGTCTGCCTTTACGCCTTTGCGCATCATCGTTTCTCTGAACGACATCTTCTTTGCTTCATATCCGAGCGGGCTTACGCATGGCATTACTTCGTTTTCGGAAAGGTTCATCGCGTTCTCGAATGCTTTGCGGTTCATCGTGCCTGCGATCCACGTTGTTCCGATGCCAATGCTCCAGGCGTATAGCACGATGCGTTCGAAGCTGTATCCGAATGCTTCTTCGGCGTGCGGGACGCGGGCAAGTTTTCCGGCGATGTACGTGTCGGTGCCTGTTATTACAGGCGAGCTGAGTCCGTGCTCTTTTGCGTCAAGCAGTTGATACTCGACCGGTATTCCGTACGGATTTGTGGCTTCGGGCAGGAAATCTTTTAGCTTTTGAACGTCTTCGGCGGTCAATTTGTTTGTGTCGAATGTTCTGACGCTTCGTCTTTGTTTTATAGCTTCGATGAATGTCATAATTTTATATTTTTACCTCTGAACTTTTAACTTTTATGTGGCAATATCCGCCGGGATTTTTTTCGAGATATTTCTGATGATACTCTTCCGCGGAAAAGAAATTGGTAAGCGGCTTGAGTTCGACCGCGAGCTCCTGCCCCAGCTTTTTGCGCTCTTCTTCAAAAACTTCCTGTATCTCAGGTATCTGCGAATCCTCGGTGTAATAAACGCCAGTACGGTATTGCACGCCTTCATCTTCGCCCTGCTTGTTAACAGAAAGCGGATCGATGACATAGAAATAATATTTGAGCAGTGTTTTCAGGGACAATACTTTTTCGTCGTATTCTATTTTTACCGTTTCGGCATGGCCGCTCGAAGCGCACACTTCTTTGTACGTCGGCGCCCTGTCAGGCCCGTTAGCGTACCCGACTTCAGTGCGCACAACGCCTTCGATGTCGTCAATAAACTTCTGCATTCCCCAGAAGCAGCCGCCCGCGAGATAGATGGTTTTCATTGTCGCACCAACTCCTTTGATATGTAGGACAAATTAGAAATCAATACGTATTGATTTCCATATTATTATAGCATACTCAAATAGAACGCTCAAATATAATGAAAAACCCGGAATAATCCGGGTTAAAACAAGAGTCAGACTCCATAAAACATTAAATTTCGTCTTCGAAAGAATCAATATCCTGAATAGGTGTACCATTACCGGGCGAAGTAACAATTACATCTTCACCGTTCATTATGAGAATATTCAATTCCGCTTCTTCATATGTTCTTTTCATAGCTTATCTCCTTTCTAAGTGGCGAAATAATTGTGACGCATTAAGATGCGATTCGCCTAAGAATAAAAAGATTTTAAAACAAAATTTTTTTCAAGTCAATAAGAATCTTTCCGAAGTGCATTATGCACTTCGGAAAGACGATTAACATTAGGCGAAATAGTCAGCTGCAGAGAAATAGAACAGTGCTATTGATTTAACAAGATCTTTGAATTCAGCAGGATTAGATTCTGAAGAAAGAACTTTGTTGCAATAACTAAGTACACTGTAATTGACTATGTACGAATTAGTGCCATCTGTTACTTTAAAGGAAATTGCATCTCCAAGCTTATTATATTTGACGCCTTCCACAGTAACAGAATACATTGTAGCATTCACTTTAGTCGCTTCAACTTCTACATCATTGATATAGAACTTGTAGGAAGAAACATCTGTACCCTCTTCAAAGATGAAATACTTGTTAAGATAAATCTTAGAAGTACAATTGAGAGATGCTTTATCCGTAACAACAGTTTTAAGCGAAGTGTCTGAATAAGTTTCAACATAGCTCTGGAGAGCATCTGCATCGAGCCCTGCTACAGCATCACTAAGCGCAGGAGCCTCGTCAGCACGATAATCAAAGTAGATCATCGAAGCGGCAGCATAATCCTCAAACGCTTTTGCAAGAGCAACAAGTTTCTCATCACTCGACGAGCGAGAAAGATCCATATAACCCTTCATATTGAAGGAATAACCGGTATCAGTAACATCGTTACCATCTTTATCATACAGAGTAACAAGAACATCGTCGCCAGTATAGATACGAAGAGTCATCGCATCAATATACTGGGTAATGCTTACACTTTGAAGAATTCTATAAGAATTACCGGAAACACATTCAGAAAGGAGATAAGTATAGTCCTCATCATCTAATGTGACAACGGCGTATGCATCTTCATCAGCAGTGATATCTTCAGAGATATGGAGCCAGAAGTTAAGGAATAATTCTTCAGCCATATTAGTGCTGCGTCCATATACCCTCGCGATTCCGACCGTCTTCGTATCAGTGTATTCCTTGCCCTCGTATTCGACAGTTGCGGTGTATACGACTGAATCGTCTTTGACCTCTTTCGTGACCTCAGCTTCAAGGCCGTAAACTACTGCGCCGTCAAGCAGCGTGCAAACCAGATCCGCGGTAGCGGTAGGCTCGCCGTTGTCATCGGAGCTCCAGGTCCACTGAGCCTCATAGGTGTGGATCTCGTGGTAAGCATAGTTGACGCCGAGGATAACAGTCTCGTAAACGTACTGCTCATCATCGTCGTTAATGTCTTCCGTCTCGATAATGACCGTGCCGGTGCTGCCCATAGCGAACTTAAGGGTAAGCAGAGCTGCGTCTTCCTCGATACCTTCAAGATCAACAAACGCGAATCTGAGAGTCGAATAGTTGACTTCGTTAACAGGGCTGCCGGATGCAGGAGCATCAGCTTCCTGAGTATCATCGGGAGTTTCAATGTTCAAAGCCTGATACTGTGCTGTAGATTCGCAGGAAACGAGAGTAGCCGTTTCAGGAATGGTAACAGTGATCTGGCCGTTCTTGGTAAGCTCTTCAGCGCGGATCTCAACGGTAACTTCAGTTACAGTCTTATGGATCTCATCAACAGGTCTGGAAGCAGGTGCTCTGTTGACCTCGTCCGATTTGATGGATTTCAAAGAGCCGGCAGGAAGCGCGTAGCCGACGATCTCATCGTCAGAATGATGAGAATTGCCCGAATCAGCAGCGGAAGCAGTATCAAGTTCGATAAGTCCGGATACCGGCCACACGCCGTCGGCAAACTGTCCTAATACTAAACATTCACCCGTCTCATAAATATCATTAACCATTACGAGCTCGACATAGTTAGTATCAATGCTCTCGAAGCGCGCCCAGTACAGGTCTCCGCCATCATAGTCATAATAAAGAGACTGCCAGTAAGAAAGATCAACTCCGTTAGCTATCGGACCGAGTTTTTGAGGAGCGAAATTACCATAAGATCCCTGATAAGGCAGGACGCCGATATTGTATACATATCCAGCCTCATCGAGCAGCCAGAAGTAGTCTGTCCATGTGCTGAAATAACTCTGGTAATAAGGTTCTTCGTAAGCAATACCTACCAGATATGCACCGTTTGTATAGTCCGAAAGGTCAAGCGCACCGAGATAGTCACCGGTAGTAGCGTCAACAAGAACGAAGTATGTTCTGTAAACCGCACAAAGTATATTATCGCCAAGGCTCGGAGCTTCACAAAGATCCATATAGCCAATTTCAGTCGAACCGCCAATATATGTCAATTCGAAAGTCTCAGGATCGACCTTATACAGATCAGATAACCAGTTTTCAGAGTCAAATGTCGCTGCATAAAGCGAACCATCGTATACGACTTCCCCTGTTCTGGTATTAAGGGACGCACCGTGAGTAAGCGCAGTAAATTCTCCGTTATACGGTCCGGAAACCTTCCCGTAATCAGGAATTCTTGCGATATCAAATTCAGAGAGCCATACTTGTCCGTTTTCATCCCAGATAAACCCGTTGAGGTCTTTATGAGCGACCAGAATAGTGATTTCAGCCGTTCCAAACTTTGTTTCGTCAACGGCGGAACGGGCTGTGATCGTTACAGTTACAATCTCTTCGCCTGAGTAGACACTGGTAACAAGTCCGTTTTCGTCAACAACAGCTATATCCTCGTCTTCAGACTCCCAATAAACTGTTTCATCCTCATATCCCCAAGGATATACGGTAGCGCTAAGTTGAGCAGTACCTTTGTTGATAATAACAGCTTCCTCAGGACTTACAACGACTGAAAGCTCAGGATCTTCAAGTTCCTCAGGATTGAGATTGATCTTATAAGTCGAAAGGTTTTTCGCGTAGTCGTAAACTTCAACGAGCAGATGCGGCTCAACTTCGCCTTCAAACAGTTCAGTAAGATCAAACGAATAATCGTATTGCTCGCCTTTGCGGATATCCTCAATGGATCCGTAGTAATCCAAGAATTCGCCATCTTCGGTATACAAAGCAACTGCCGCGATATACTGATTATCATGTGCAGAAACAACAAGCTCACCGGTTTCTTCGTCATAGACAGAGCCAACGATGAAAGGAGCGGTATTGTCAAGAACGAGAGGCAGAGAAACTGTCGTCTTCTCGGCATTGACAAGATCCCACTGAGCCTTGCCGTTTGCATCTACGAAATACTCAGGAATAGCCTGGTAGTTAATAGTAAAGCTGTCGCCTTCCTTAAACGATTTGGCAACGAAATTGACAGAAGTATTATAAACTGTCGATCTCCATTCATTGCCGTTCGGATAGTAGTACGCTGCGTAATCCGGACCGAGTTCAGAAGAAAGCATAATCTTTCCGTACTTATTCGTAACAAAGAACCTGGTAGCGCCAGCGTTACGGATAAGAGTGTGATAGAAGCTCTTAACTACAGTACTGCTGTTAATAGCGTTACGGTCAGGCATATAAGCTTCTTCATCAAGCGGGTTTCCGCCGAGATAATAGAGATCAGCTTTTCCGGGGTAACTTACAAGGAATACCTGTCTATACAGCGAATCTTCTTCGTCCTGATAGTACATATACGGAACCATATACTCAGGGATATCGGGCTCTTCGACGAGATTGTATTCGATATAAGAACCTTTATCGAACATTGCGCCTTCAGACCAGTCGCCCCAGAATCCGAGAACAGGAATCGAGTGAAGTACACCGAGAGCGCCGTCATCAGTTTCGCCTTCGCGAACTTTGATGTATCCTTCGATGTAGTTTCCGCCGAAACCATATTCAGCAAATAAACCGAATTCATCTTCAAGGCCGGAAACAGTAAGAACTACTTTAACAGTCTCACCTGCTTCAACTTCAAGAGCAAGGCCGGAAAGTGCTTCAAATGCAAGACGTGCATCATACGAATCGATATCTTCGTCTTCGTCAAAATCAGCATAAATATCAAGACCGTTGAGGTCAAGCTCATAATCAACGAGTGAGTCGAGTATGCGCTGTGCGTCGAGAGCATTTACTACTCCGTCGCCGTTAAAATCGTAATATGCAGGATCGGCCGCGTCGAATTCTTCTCCGTTGACTGTCCAAAGAAGAGTTACGTCTACAGGAACCGTGTCCTCGTAACGAAGCTCAGCATCCAAATACTGAGTGAAGAAATCTGCGCTGAGATAGTACGCAACATCTTCATCGGAGAAGTTATGGATCGAGAACGGGATCTTAACGACATCGTCGGTAAGAGCACCGAGTTCAACTTTTACTTTTCCGTCAGCAATAGAGGTAGCAGCAGAAAGCGGAGCAGTCTCAACAACACCGTCAACGGTGATGAAAGATTTGGCCGAAGTCGCCGCTTCGATATTGGCAAGTCCTGCGCCCTGCTGAAGTACAGGGTAATAAGAACCGAAAAGATCTTTTTCAGGAATTGCAGTGGACATCAGCAGGCTGTTAATAAGCTGTCTCGGGCTCATACCGGTTTTCTCAACAAGGCCGTTGTCGCGGATGAACTGACCCATTACTGCTGCGAGACCGGTGATCTGAGGAGCAGCCATGGAAGTACCGGACATCATTTCATACTGGTCGTGAGCGGTTACGCCGTACTGACGGTTTGCACCGTTTACAGAGTAAATGCTTCCGCCGGGAGCAGAAATCTCAGGTTTGAGAGAAAGGTCTCCGGGAACACCCCAGGAGCTGAACGAACTCATTTTAGCTTCGCCGTCGCCGGACTGGTGAACAACGATAGTGCCTACGTAGTAATTAAGGCCGCCATCCGTAATGCCGGACTCATCGGCAAGTTCCATAAGGGCAAAGCCTTCGTCCTGAGTGATAGAAGCAGCAGGAATGGTTGACGTAAGACCGGTAAGGTTCATATTGATAATACCGGAGGTGTTGTTGTAGATCAACGCACCTACAGCGCCGTTGGCAGCCGCAGCGTCAACTTTCTGATAGAAACTTGTGCTGCCGCGCGAGCAGACAGCGATCTTACCTTCAACAATGTCAGCGATAGATGCAAATTCTTCGTCAGAACCGACACCTGCAACGACCGTACCAGTATTATCGCGCTGAGCGACAAGGATAACGTACTGAAGTTCGATATCAGCAAGAGTAGAGTAAGGATCGTTGCCGTAACCCGAAGCTTCGTTTAAAATGATCGGATAAGAATCACCAACAGTAGCATAAATGTAAGACCCGTTATCGACAGATGCAACTGTAAGAGCGTTTGCATAAGAACCGGGGCTTCCGTCAGTAGCGTAGTTGAAGTCTTCAGAGTAAAGATGACCGTACGCGGTCTGTTCAGCCCAGAACGAGTTATTACCGCTCGAGATAACTACTACAGTATCAGAGTCGGCAAAAGAATCGAAAATGTCCTGATAAGTATC
>JAFWQX010000139.1 GCA_017508875.1 Clostridia bacterium
CATTCCTCACTTTCCCCTTTTGCGGCCGTATAAATGAGCAATTCGCACGGCCGCAGCTCTGTCTTTTTTCATTTGCGGCCGTATCGAGGAGGAAAGTGGTACGGCCGCATTCCTCACTTTCCCCTTTTGCGGCCGTATAAATGAGCAATCCGCACGGCCGCAGCTCCGTCTTTTTCAAATTGCGGCCGTATCGAGGAGGAAGGTGGTACGGCCACATTCCGCCTTTTCCCTTTTTGCGGCCGTATAAATGAGCAACGAGGCCGCTTCGCCTCTTAACTCTGAACCCTTAACTCTGAACTCTGGACGTCCCGGTTCCTCAGACACATTGCCATTTGCCATTTGCCATTTACCTGGCATATAATATGCCCGACGGCAGTTTGCAGCGCCTCTCTTACTTTTTGCGCGGGGATGATGAATTGAAAAAGATTTGTATAATAACGATTACTGCCATGCTTTTAGCGGCATTTGCCGCGGCGTCGTTCGCGTTTGAAAGCATACCGAAGCTTACGGGCGAACAGAACAGGCGGGAAAAAGAAATATATCCGGGAGTCGTACACACGTCATTGACGACGCCCTCGGGCTCGGCGTACGGGAACCAGGGATTCAATATTGTCCGCTTCGATCTGAAGCAGCGGGACCTTTACCTCGAAACTTTCTATTACAACAACGACGCGAGAAAGCTTGCCACCGTGTCATCTGACGTGACACAATACAATCAGACTCATCCGGGAAAGACCGCGATTGCCGCTATTAACGGTGACATGTGGATGGTCTCATACGCGCACGCGAGGATACAGGGTTCCGGCACGTCGTTCGGAGGTTACTCTGACGCGGTCGTGAAGAAAGAAATGACAGTGTCACGGTCGTACAACGTCGTTGACGGAGAAATATTTACTTCCGGCACTATCGAGCAGGAGACGCCGTACGCCGGACCGGCGTGGGCTTTCGGCATCACCGATGATTTCGTCCCGCTGCTCGGGCAGCCTTTAGTAGACGTCAGAGCGACCGCGGCCGAAAGCGGAAAGACCGTAAAGATCGACGGTATTAACCGCCTGCCCGCGAACAACGCGATCGTTATGTACACCGACAGAGTGATGAGTACATATAAGGGGTTCGCGCTTAACGACGCGTACGAAATACTTGTCGAGTTCGATTCGGATTATAAGCCGTCTCACGGAATGAACGTAAGCGGAACCGTAAAGGCGATATACAGTCCTGAAAACGGGATCGATCCGGACTTCATAAACGAAAAGCAGATGGTGCTCACGGCGCGCGGGAATAAAGTCAGCCAGCTCAAGCAGTTCGCTGTAGGCGATACTTTGAATATAACTATCTCTGTTTCAGACATTCAGGGCAATACCGATGCCTGGCGGCGCGTTCAGCATTCAGTAGGCGGCAATATAGTTTACGTTCAGAACGGTGTGCTTACAGGTAACGGTCTCGAATCGGGGTATCCGACCACGCTTTTAGGTTACGATACTTCCGGCTGCATCGTGATGCTGACAATGAACGGGCGCGGATACGGAGGCGCCGGGGCAAACGGTGAGAGACTTGCGAGGCTTTGCAAAGAACTCAATCTGTACAACGCATTCATACTTGACGGCGGCGGGTCAATGACGATGGTGGTCAATGACGGCACCGGGTATAAACCAGTCAGCCACGCCGTTGACGGAGGCGGAAAGACGTACAGGACCGTGAACAACGCACTTATTCTTGCCCGCGGCCCCGAACGCGCTGAACAGGGCAGTTTTGAGATCGAACTTCCGCTTAAATTTACCGATCCGTACAACGTTTCTTTCCCGACTGCAAAGCACGTAAGTTCTCTAATCAGTTCGCCGAACCAGGCAACGTTTTCTTGGGAGGATGAGGCGCTGAAACTGACTGTCAGCAATATGAATACGCAGCCCGGTATGGCGGATCCTTTCGCTGTTATGAGTTATGCGGGCTTTGAGAATCAGGCGAATGCTAATCAGTATAAATATATTACGCTGGTGTACAAGATACCTGCATCTGCGTCGATGTCTTCTTACAGTTCGGAGCTGTTCTGTCAATGTGAAGGCCGCGGGGCGGAGGCAGGTCAGAGTGTTTTGCGTACGGTGAAGCGCACGGACAAGTACGAATATGTTACTTTTGATGCTTCCGGCCTCAGCAAGTGGAAGAACAGGATCACAGGCTTCCGGATAGACTTTTTCGCGGGGTCAATGAAGAACGGCGATTCGATGCTCGTGCATAATATCATTTTGAGTAAAACTTCAGCCGAAGCGGCTTCGGCTGCGAGCGCGATCGTCAATGAACTTAACGGCACCGAGCCGGATCCGACTCCGGCGCCTACACCTAAGCCTACGGCAACGCCTACACCGAAGCCTACGGCAACGCCTACACCTAAGCCCACGGCAACGCCTACACCTAAGCCCACGGCAACGCCTACACCTAAGCCTACGGCTACGCCAACGACGAAGCCTACGGCAACGCCTACGCCTGAACCTACTGCGACGCCAACGCCTGAACCCACTGCGACGCCCACGATTGAACTTACAGAAGCGCTCACTCCGGATCCCACGGCAACGCCAACGTCGGGCCCTACTGCGACCCCGACATCGGAACCTACAGAAGCGCCAACGCAGCCTCCCGCCGAAGTGCCCACGCAGCCTCAAACCGAAGGACCCACTGAGGAACTCACGTCCGAACCGACCGCAGACGCGACTGAGGGTCCGAAAGATAATATTACCGGTACCGTCATCGCCATTGCCGCGGCCGCAGTCACAGTATTGACAGCAGCGGTGATAATCATAATAATTGCCAAAAAGAAAAAGAAATAATAAACGGAGGATCATATGCCGCTTAAACTTATAAGAGGAGACATAACTAAACTTGAGTGCGACGCCATTGTAAATGCCGCAAACCGGTCACTGCTGGGCGGAGGAGGCGTTGACGGCGCGATACATAAAGCTGCCGGCAGGGGACTTCTCAACGAATGCAGAAAGCTCGGGGGGTGTGAAACGGGAGATGCAAAGCTTACAAAAGGGTATAAGCTGCCGTGCAGATACGTCATTCATGCTGTCGGTCCTGTCTGGGAAGGCGGAAACAAGGGCGAAGAGAAACTGCTGCGTTCGTGTTACCGGAGATCTTTAGAACTTGCCGAAGCTAAGGGCTGCGGGAGCCTGGCTTTCCCTCTTATTTCGTCAGGAATTTTCGGTTATCCGAAGGATCAGGCGCTTAGAGTAGCTACGGACGAGATCGTACGTTTTCTGGCAGGCAGCGAAATGCTCGTGTATATCGTCGTTTTTGATAAAGATTCGTTTGATATAGGGGAGAGGCTGTTCGGGGAGATCGAAGCGTTCATTGACGACAGCTACACAATAGATGCGTACAATGCCGTTCCGGAATACAGACGTGCTCCGATGATGCTGGATGTCTGCATGGAAGCAGATGAAGATCAGGAGGTAAAAATTGACCGCCGCGCTAAATTCCTGAAAAAAGCAGAAAGCTCATCATTATGCGGCGCGCAGGCGGCGGAAGCGAATGCTTTACCTAATAAATACGATCTTGCACGGAAAAACACACTTGAAGATGAACTCAAAAACATTGACGAGAGTTTTTCCGAGATGCTTCTGAGAAAGATCGACGAAAACGGAATGACAGACGTAGAGTGCTATAAGAGGGCGAACGTTGACCGGAAACTGTTTTCAAAGATCCGGAGCGACAGACTCTACCGGCCGAGCAAAACTACGGCGATCGCTTTCGTGATAGCGCTGAAGCTTCCGCTCGACGAGGCAAAAGATATGCTGATGAAAGCCGGATACGCTTTGTCCCGCAGCAATAAATTCGATATTATCATCGAGTATTTTATTGTCAACGCAAATTACGATATTTTCGAGATCAATGAGGCTCTGTTCAAATTTGACCAGAATCTGCTCGGTGTTTAATCATTTTGAATGCACTGAAATTTGTCGCTTTTAAAGCGACCACATGCTCCGGAACGTGATCTATAATGTGACCGCAAAGCTGAAATGAGCCGCGCGATCACATTTTTATTAGGGGAGGAAACTGAAATGAAAGAACAGAACAATACGAAAAAAAATCCGGAGAACAACACGACTGAACTGGTTTTTATCCTTGACCGAAGCGGATCCATGGCGGGGCTTGAGGAGGATACGATCGGCGGTTTTAATTCGCTTATCGAAAGGCAGAAAAAAGAAGAGGGCGAATGCTACGTTTCGACCGTGCTGTTCGACAACGAGAGTGAAGTTATCCACGACCGTGTAAAATTGAGCGAAATTAAACCTTTGACCGAAAAGGAGTATTACGTGAGAGGCTGCACGGCACTGATCGACGCGATCGGCGGGGCAATACATCACATCTCGAATATCCACAAATATGCCCGTCCTGAAGACGTTCCGGCGCATACGATGTTTGTAATTACGACCGACGGCATGGAAAACGCGAGCAGGCATTATTCGAGCGACGAGGTCAAAAAGATGGTCGAGAAGCATAAGGAGAAGGACGGCTGGGAATTCCTGTTTATTGGGGCCAATATCGATTCTGTCGAGACTGCGAGGCATTTCGGGATCTCCGAGTCGCGCGCGGTTAATTATCACGCGGATAAGCGCGGTACTGCGGTTCTCTATAAAACGGTGAGCGCCGGAGTCAGTGCGATGCGGGCAAATGCCGCGCTTGATGATTCCTGGTGCGAGGAGATCGAAGCGGATTATGAGAACAGGGCGAAGGATAAGGTCTGAGAACATACTGAACAGATTTTGAAAATTATCTCTGAACATTAACAGACTCTGAACCGACTCTGAGCAGCATTGATTTTTCGGTTGACCTGAGTTCCACTATAGTGGTAAAATTTCCGGCGTCCGCAGCTAATGGACTGCCGGATTTTTTATTTTATACGGAGCCGAGGCTGCGGTATGCACCGTATGAAGCGTGCAGAAACAGACGCAATTACTGGATCATCTTATGGGAAACGCAAGCAGGAACAATAGCAGAAAACATATATATTTTACCGCGGCCCTGATCTGCCTGATTCTGACGTTTAACGGCTGCATTGAAACACATTTACCGGAAAAAAGTCCGGAGAAAGCGGTGAACGATTTGATAATCACACCTAAGATAAATGAGGAACCGACTCCTGCCGGAGAAACGGTCGTCCCGGAATTGTGCACGCCTGTAAAGACCGGTGAGACGGATAAAACCGATCCCGTATGCGCCGCTTTAAATAAATCCGGTACCGCAGGATACGCCGACGTGATATTTACAGCGGTCTCTTCGGGAGACTCAGCCTGCACCTTCTGCGCGTATTCTTATAAAGATGGCGGCTGGAACACGGAATTTCAATGTGCCGGTTTTATCGGCAGAAACGGCCTGGCGGAAGGGGATAAAAAAGAAGGGGACGGAAAGACTCCCTGCGGGATATACCCTCTCGGCATGGCGTTCGGAATCGACGACAAACCGGATAATATTTCAGTCGACTATACAAAAGTAACAGATGATCTATACTGGGACTGCGACGTAAACTCCCTGTATTATAATTCTCCGGTATACGGTTCGGACATGCCTGAAGGCTGGGACCGTGAAGCTTCTGAGCGGCTGGCAGATCACAAAGGCAGTTACGACTATTCGGTGGAGATACGGTATAATACAGAACCGGTCGTGGCGGGGCTTGGCTCTGCCATATTCCTGCACTGTACCCGTAACACTACGGAATATACACTCGGATGCGTGGCGATACCAAAACAGTTTATGGAAAAAACGCTGGCGCTGATGACTGAAAAAAGCTGCATTATGATCGCCCGGGACGTCGAAAAGCTTACCGCTCTGATAGAGAAAGCGGATCCTAAGGCCCCGTTTACCGGTAAAAAAAGCAACGATCTTCCTGACGGCTTTACTTATATCACCGAGCTTATTCCAAACGCGGTGGTTGACATACGTTATTTCGGTACGAACAATTTTACCGGCAGGCGTGTTAACGGATACGAGGCCAACGTAGCTATTTCCACCGAAGCTTTTGCCCGTAAACTTTACCGGGCTGCGGAACAACTTTTTGCCGACGGATACAAGCTGGTGATCTACGACGCTTACAGACCGGCCCGGGCGGTTGATGATTTCATTGCCTGGGGTCGAGATACTGAGGATACCGTTATGAAGCCGTATTTTTATCCTGACTATTCAAAGGAAGAATTGTTCAGTTACGGTTATATTTCTTCCAGATCCCGCCATTCCCGCGGGAGTGCCGCAGATATTTCGATAGTCAGACTGGACGGTACCCCGGTAGAAATGGGCGGTACTTTTGACTTCTTCGGAGATATTTCGCATCACGGAGCCTCAGAGTATAATTTTAGTGGGCGGAGGATCCGGTCAGAAAAAAAGAAAGAGGCCGGAGCCTCTTCCAAATCATACAGCAAAAGCTTAAAATTATATTGCACCAAAACCTAAAGCAAAGGACTGTATGACTATGGACAATA
>JAFWQX010000140.1 GCA_017508875.1 Clostridia bacterium
ATGGCTAAGAATTTTGTTTGACCGAAATGCGAATTAATGAAGGGAACGCATGAGACCCAAAATTCGTGCCATCACTCGGTTCGCCTCTGAACCCTTAACTCTGAACTCTGAACTCTGAACTCTGAACTCCCTAAACACCATTTGAACTTCTGCGAAGCCGAGTGAATGGCTAAGAATTTTGTTTGACCGAAATGCGAATTAATGAAGGGAACGCATGAGACCCAAAATTCGTGCCATCACTCGGTTCGCCTCTGAACTCTTAACTCTGAACCCTTAACTCTGAACTCTGAACTCTTAACTCTGAACTGTTAACTGTTAGTTCTCAGTTGTTTTTATTCTCCATAAATGGTAAAATACCGGCGATCTTCCGCCGGAGGTGATTTTTTGGCAGTTGATTATATTGAGCAGAAAGCGATCGCTCTTTCAAAAAAATTTTACACTTCAGATCCTTTTGAACTGTGTGACTGCCTCGGAATAACGGTGCAGACTGACGACATAGGGTCCCTGAAAGGCATGTACGTATATATAAAGAGAAACCGGTACATTGTACTAAGCGACCGGCTCGATACCAATATGCGCAGGCTCGTATGCGCCCATGAACTTGGCCACGACCAGCTTCACCGCGAACAGGCTAAATACAGTTTCATACAGGATTCGGAAGTCGTTGACCTTATTGACCGGACGGAACTCGAAGCAAACCGCTTCGCTGCCGCGCTGCTGATCGACGACGAAGAGTTTATGGAACTTGCCCGCGAAGGCGAGAGTGTCGAAAACGTAGCGAAAAGGCTGAATACCGATCCTAACATGGTCATACTTAAAAGCAGAATGCTCAAAAACAGGGGATACCGGATCACTGCTTTTGAACATAAAGCGAATTTCCTGAAATATTGAAAAGGACGGCGCTTTATGAGATCCGTTTTTTTTGGTGACAGGATTCATATAGGCAGAGTTTACTCGGCTGAAGTTTGCAACGCTTTAACGGAAGAGGCGAATCTTCAGGCCGGAACTGTTTATTCACTGGCTGATCTGGGTAAAACCGATCTTTCGGACGTGGATTACATTTTCACGACATGGGGATTTCCTTCTCTGGACGAAGCGGCTCTTAATAAATATTTTCCTTCGCTGAAAGCCGTTTTCTACGGTGCAGGTTCCGTGCAGTCATTTGCCCGGCCGCTGCTTTCTTGCGGCGTAAGACTGTTCAGCGCGTGGAAAGCCAATGCGGTCCCGGTAATTGAATATACTACTTCGCTTATATTGCTGGCGAATAAAGGTTTCTTCCATTCAGCTGTTTCTAAAGAGTCGCAGAGTTACGCTGAAGCTAAAAATATATTCGCACACTTTCCGGGGAATTTCGGCTGCTCTGTCGGAATAATCGGAGCGGGGGCTATCGGCAGCGGAGTGATCAGGAATCTCTTAAAACACAGACTGAACGTAACGGTCTACGACCCGTTCCTGAGCACTGAAAAAGCGGAGGAGCTTGGCGCACACAAAACAGATTCTCTTGAAGAACTTTTTGCCTCGTGCAGGACCGTTTCGAATCATACGGCGAATAACGCTTCAACACGCGGAATGCTGACAGGAGAGCTTTTTAATAAACTCCCGCCGTATTCCACGTTCATAAATACGGGCAGGGGCGCCCAGATCGACGAAAACGGCCTTTGCAGGGCTTTAGAGGCGCGCAAAGACATGGTGGCTATACTTGACGTCACCTGGCCAGAACCGCCCGAAAAAGGCCATTTATTCTACTCTCTGCCGAACGTGATATTGACGCCTCATATCGCAGGCAGTTCGGGGAACGAGGTCATGCGCATGGGAGAGTATATGCTTTCGGAATTCAGAGCATTTGTTTCCGGAGAGCCTCTTTCTTACGAAGTGACTGAAGAGATGCTGAAAACGATGGCATAAAACCGGCGGCTCCTAAACGGGATCGCTTTTCCGGGACCCGGGCCGTCCTTTAAACAGGGTGAAATTAGATGACTAAATATACGATTACAGGAATGAGCTGCGCAGCGTGCAGTGCGAGAGTTGAGAAGGCTGTTTCAAAAGTTGAAGGAGTCTCATCCTGCTCTGTCAGTCTGCTTACGAACACTATGGGCGTAGAAGGTGATGCGAGTCCTGAACAGATCATCAGTGCGGTCGAAAACGCAGGATACGGCGCGTCGCTAAGCGCTGAAGAAAAAATTGCCGTGAACGAAAGCGGCGCGGCTTCAGGAAAAAGCGGAGCCGTTGACCCGCGGGAAGAAGCGCTGAAAGACCGCGAGAGCCCTAAACTGATACGCAGACTCATCGCATCTGCCGTTGTCCTTCTGATACTGATGTACTGCTCGATGGGTCACATGATGTGGAACTGGCCGCTGCCGTCCGCATTTGACGATCCCGTATTTTCCGGCGTCGTTCAGATGATGCTGACGGCTGTCGTTATGGTGATAAACCAGAAATTCTTTATAAGCGGAGCTAAGGCGCTGTTTCACGGCGGGCCGAATATGGATACGCTCGTGGCGCTCGGTTCGGGCACCGCTTTTGTGTATTCAGCCGCACAGCTCCTTTTGATGGTAAACCAGAGCGCGAAGGGAAATGCCGAAGCCGTTATGGCGTACCACATGAATCTGTATTTTGAATCGGCGGCTATGATATTGACCCTGATCACCGTCGGGAAACTTTTAGAGGCGAAGTCGAAAGGCAGAACGACCGACGCGCTGAAAGGGCTTTTTAAATTGACGCCGAAGACGGCCGCGGTCATTCGGGACGGCGCGGAACGTGAAGTCCCGGTCGCAGACGTAAAAGAAGGAGATATATTTGTTGTCCGGCCCGGAGAAAATTTCCCTGTGGACGGCGTCGTGACCGAAGGGTCGGGAGCAGTGAACGAAGCTGCACTTACAGGAGAGAGCGTTCCGGTGGAGAAGCAGCCCGGTGACGGTGTGTATACGGGTACCGTGAATCAGACCGGATATCTTCGCTGCAGGGCAACGCGTGTCGGACAGGATACGACGCTTAATCAGATCATTAAACTTGTGTCGGATGCCGCCGCTACGAAAGCGCCGCTCGCAAGGATCGCGGACAAAGTTTCAGGCATTTTCGTGCCGGCAGTGCTTGCTATCGCCGTGCTTACGCTGGCGGGCTGGATGATCGCCGGAAAACAGTTTTCTTTCGCTATAGGAAGGGCGATAACCGTGCTCGTCATCAGCTGCCCGTGTGCGCTCGGTCTGGCGACCCCCGTGGCGATAATGGCAGGGAGCGGAGTAGGGGCTAAAAACGGGATCTTATACAAAACCGCAGCGTCGCTCGAGACCCTGGGGCGCGTTAAAGTAGCGGCACTCGATAAAACGGGTACAGTTACGAGCGGCGAGCCTTCCGTGACGCGTGTATATCCTGCAGAAGGGGTAGATGAATCGCAGCTTGTAAGACTTGCGGCTTCGATGGAGGCCGGAAGCGAACATCCGCTCGGTAAAGCGGTAGTATCTTATGCGCGGTCTCTGGGGATCGAACCTGAGCCGGTGAGAAATTTCGAGGCGCTTCCCGGAAACGGGCTCAGGGCTTATGCGGAAGACGGAGATATGCTTCTCGGAGGAAGCGTTTCATATATCGGCAGCGTCGCCGTAATAAGTGAAGACTTAAAAAAACTTGCGGATGAAGAAGCTATGGCCGGCAGAACGCCGCTCGTATTTGCGAAGAACGGTACGATCCTTGGCGTGATCTGCACAGAGGATACTGTAAGAGCCGATTCGGCGGAGGCGGTATCCGACCTTAGGGCAATGAATATCTCTGTGATAATGCTTACCGGCGACAATGCGCGTACCGCTGCGGCGGTAGGAAAAGCGGCCGGTGTAGATGAGGTCATAGCGGAAGTGCGTCCGGACGGGAAGGCGAAAGTGATCGACGAGCTTAAAAAGCGCGGGAAAACGGCGATGGTCGGAGACGGGATCAATGACGCTCCGGCACTTGTCAGCGCTGACGCCGGGCTGGCCATAGGAGCAGGCGCGGACGTTGCCATAGACGCAGCAGATATAGTGCTCGTAAAAAACAGATTGTCCGATGCGGTCGCGGCTGTGAGGCTAAGCCGCGCTGTTATCCGCAATATATATGAAAACCTGTTCTGGGCTTTTATCTACAATATCATATGCATACCGCTCGCGATCGGCCTGTTCGGACTTGCGATGAAGCCTGTGTACGGCGCGCTTGCGATGAGCCTGTCGAGCTTCTGCGTCTGCATGAATGCGCTCAGACTGAATCTTGTAAATATACACGGAAGAAAAAAGCGCGAAAAAGCGCACGTAACTTCAATTGAAAATACTGCCGGATCTTTAAGATCGGAAAAGGAGAAAGAAATCGATATGAACAAAGAAGAAAATAAGAAAACAGTTACCCTTAACGTTGAAGGCATGATGTGCATGCATTGCGAGGCCAGGGTAAAGAAGGCACTCGAGGCGATAGATGGCGTCGAAAGCGCTCAGCCTGATCATGAAAAGAATATCTGCACAGTGACACTCTCGGGCGACGTCTCTTTAGAAACACTTAAGAACGCTGTAGAAGAGCAGGGTTATAAAGTAGTTTAAGCATGCATGAACGGTCACGGCTCCTGATCTTTTTTCCTGAGCTGCGAGCGTTTCTCACGACGCACGCGGTTAATATACCGTTCAAATTCACCTGAGCATATAAATTCCGCCAGGATCAGCTGCTCGAAAGTAGGTACGGGGCAGGAGTAAAATCCTGCCTTTTCTTTATATGCGGCGGTCAGACTTTCAGGAAGGATCATATATGAAATCCTTAATGCGGCGGACAACGTCACGGAGAAGCTGTTCATATATATGATGTTTTTGTTCTGCGCGAGAGTGAAGAGCGGTTCGTAATTTTTGGTCAATACAGTAAATTCGGATTCTACGTCGTCTTCTATGATGTAGCGGCCGGATACGGCTGCCCATTCCAAATATTCAGCCCGTTTTCCGGCGTCCGCGGTCACACCGGACGGGAAGCTGCGGTAAGGAGTTACGTGAAGCACGGATGCGGAAGTATTCAGAAGTTCTTTTGTAAGGATGCCGTCGTTTCCGATGCGCAGCATTTCTATATTTACGTTTTCAGATCTGTAAACGCGTTCTATCATATGGTATGAAGGGGATTCTATGGCGTAGATCCTGTCGCGCCCGAGCAGCTGTATAAGGCGTTCGTAAAGATATGCGGAGCCGGAGCCTATGACAATCTGTTCCGGGGTGCATACGATGCCGCGGCTGCGCGCGAGGAAGCCGGATATTGCCCGCCTGAGTTCTTCGTGGCCGTTGTACGATGAACGCTCGAATATGCGGCGTTCCCGTTCGCTCAGGATCAGCCTGACCGCTTTTGCCCACGCGGAAAAAGGGAAGAGGGGACCGGGAAGATCTTCCGCTTTCATAGGGGCGAAAACCTGTTTTGAAGCGCCCGATACCGGCGGAGAGTAATGTCCCGGCGCAAAAGAAACGTAATAGCCGCTGCGTTCCCGCGGCTGGATATATCCTTCATCCGCGAGCAGTTCGAGCGCGTGCTCAACTGTCACAAGGCTCATTCCGTGCTTTTCCGACAGTGTGCGTTTGGATGGCAGCTTTTCGCCTGCTTTATATATGCCGCCGGCAATATCTCCCGCTATTTTTTTGTAGAGAATAAGATATTTCGGTTCGGCACCTGCATTGTCCGTACGCGCCATACGATCCATCTCCCTGATATTTATAATAACTAACCCGGCGAAGCCGGGACTGACTGCTCCCGGAAAAAAATGACTTGCCGCCAGGCCCCTTTGAAACTGGTCTTATAAAAAATATCAAAACTGGTCATTTCTATAAAACCAAAATAAGTATAAACTTTACGGCGTACCAAGTCAAGTTCTATTTCAGGGAGGTACTTAAAATGAGATATAAGAAAGTATTAACGGTACAGGATATTTCGTGCTTCGGACAATGCTCTTTAACAGTCGCACTGCCGATCCTTTCGGCCGCAGGCCTCGAGACGGTCATACTTCCGTCCGCCGTATTGTCAACGCACACCGCGGGTTTTACCGGTTTTACGGTCAGGGATCTGACTGAAGATATTCCTGCGATCACGGCGCACTGGAAGAAAGAAAAAATCAGTTTTGACGCCATATACACCGGCTATCTGGGCAGCACCGAGCAGGTAGATTACGTAAAAGATATGTTCAAAACGCTCGGAAACGAAGACCTCGTCACCTTCGTTGACCCGGCAATGGCAGATTACGGTAAACTTTATCCCGCGTTTGACGCCGCGTTCGTCGAACAGATGAAGACACTCGCGTTTTCCGCCGACATAATCCTTCCGAACATAACCGAGGCGTGCTTCCTTACCGGGCATGAGTATCGCGAAAAGTATGATGAAAAATATATCGATGAACTGCTTGCAAAACTTCGTGCCGCAGGGGCAAAGACAGTCATTTTAACCGGCGTAAGCTACAGCGATACTACGACAGGCGTCGTCGTCCTCGAGGGTGACAATAAATCGTATTACGAGCATCGAAAGATCGCGAAGGGCAGCCACGGAACCGGTGACGTATATGCTTCCGCGTTCGTTGGCGCTTATCTCAACGGTAAATCCGCTTATGACGCGGCGGGGATCGCGGCAGAGTATACAGTGCGCTGTATAGAAAATACGGTTGACGATCCGTCGCACTGGTACGGCGTAAAATTCGAGCCCGTGCTGCCGTACTTCATCGGGGAATTGAAGTAAGAAGATTATCGTTATCAGATCATTCATGCCTCCGCGTATGTTGTGCCTTCGTGCAAAACAGCGCGAAGGCTTTTTTTCTCGCCGAATTTTCGCCGAATTTTCGCCGAATTTTTATTGCCGCGATGAAGGCTCTTTTCCTGTTTTTTCTATTGCTCATTTTTCTTCGGAGGCTTGTGGGGAGTGGCACACGATTTCGAATTTGGGCAATTTGTGTGCCAGAAATTTCTCATTTTATTTTGTGAATTGAGGAGGAGTGGCACACGATTTCGAATTTGGGCAATTTGTGTGCCAAAAATTTCTCATTTTTTTTGGAGGATAGAGGAGGTGTGGCACACGATCTCCAATTAAAGCGATTTGTGTGCCAGAAATTTTTCATTTTTTTCTTCTAAAAGTTTTGGAGGCAGAGCCGGCCTGGCACACAAAACCCGAAAAAGCCGATTTGTGTGCCAAGATTGACCTTCGCCTGTGCGAGAGACAGCGCCCGACTGGCACACAAAACCCGAAAAAGCCGATTTGTGTGCCAAGATTGACCTTCGCCAGCGCGAGAGACAGCGCCCGGCTGGCACACAAAACCCGAAAAAGCCGATTTGTGTGCCAAGATTGACCTTCGCCCGTGCGAGAGACAGCGCCACAGAAAACAGACTTTAAAATAATTGAGGAATTGCCACCGTAATAAACCATGTGGCCGTCAAACTAAAGCCGGCTCATCCTAAATTGTCCATAACAAATTTCACGGAACCAGGAAAAGAGCCGCGATGAAAAAAAGTGTTGACAATGCACGCCGGACGTGGTATTATTGTCAAGCGCTTTAACTTGACAGCGCGCGGCCACGGGGCAGAAAATCAACTGAACAAACCGGTACCGCAGGCATTTTTCGTGGAGGACAACGTGAGAGAGCAGTCGGAAATGTATGAAATGGGTATGCTGATGGATTTCTACGGATCCCTGCTTACTGAAAATACGCTCGAAGTAATGAATCTGTACTACAGCGAAGACATGAGCCTCGCTGAGATCGGTGAGACGCTCGGAATATCGAGACAGGGCGCCCACAGTTTCATCACAAAAGGAAAGCAGCAGCTCTTTGAATTCGAAGAGAAGTTGGGAATGTTCAGCCGCTATAAAAAGAACAGAGCGATGCTTGAAGAAATACAGACTGAATGCGAAATAATCGACAGCTCGTCGCTCTCCAAATACGAGGCTGAAGTGCTTGCAAACATAAAAAAACATATCACGGACCTGATCGCCGAACTGTAACGGCGGCCGGGGTACCTGAACGGAGTAAAATAAATGGCATTTGAAAGCTTATCCGCAAAATTACAGGCCACTATAAAGCGTCTTCGGGGACAGACCAGAGTCTCCGAGAAGGACGTTAAAGAGTTTATGCGCGAGATCCGTCTCGCACTTCTCGAAGCGGACGTAAACTATAAAGTCGTTAAAGATTTCATTTCGAAAGTATCGGAAAAAGCGTTAGGGCAGAAGGTGCTCGAAAGCCTTTCTCCCGGACAGCAGATCGTAAAGATAGTTGACGACGAACTCGTCGAACTTTTAGGCGCAGACGACTATAAACTGGACTTTTCAAAGCAGCCGCCGAACGTCATTCTTATGTGCGGACTTCAGGGCGCCGGTAAAACTACGGCTTCCGCGAAACTTGCGCTGAACCTCAGGAAAAACGGCAGAAAACCGCTGATGGCAGCGTGCGACGTGTACAGACCGGCAGCTATAAAACAGCTCGAGGTACTGGGCAGACAGATCGACGTGCCTGTTTACACGGAAGACAGCAAAAAGCCGGTAGAGATCGCGCAGAACGCTGTAAAAAAGGCGCTGAGGAGCCTTAACGACACGGTGATCGTCGATACGGCGGGACGTCTTCAGATCGACGAAGATATGATGGAGGAACTCAGGCAGTTAAAAAAAGTGCTGAATCCGTCCGAAATACTGCTCGTCGTTGACAGCATGACCGGCCAGGAGGCGGCAAACGTTGCGAAAGCGTTTAACGACGACCTCGATATTACCGGCGTGATATTGTCCAAACTCGACAGCGACACGAGAGGCGGCGCGGCATTGTCCGTCAGATCGATCACCGGGAAACCCATCAAATTTGCGTCCAGCGGCGAAAAACTCAGCGAATTCGAGACGTTTTACCCGAAGCGCATGGCAGACAGGATCCTCGGTATGGGCGACGTGCTGACGCTGATCGAAAAAGCGCAGGAGATGTACGACGAAAAGCAGGCTGTCGAGCTCGAAAAAAAGATGCGCGCGCAGACGTTTACGCTCGATGATTTCCTGTCTCAGCTCAGACAGATAAGGAAACTCGGAGGACTTCGCGGTATCCTCAAACTTATCCCCGGAGCGTCGCAGATAAATGATTCTCAGATAGACGAAAGCGCGCTTTCCAAAATCGAAGCGATCATCTGCTCTATGACGCCCAAAGAAAAGCGCAATCCGGACATCCTCAACGCCAGCAGGCGCAAAAGGATCGCTGCCGGAAGCGGCACGACGGTGCAGGACGTAAATAAACTGATGAATCAGTTCGAACAGATGCGCACAATGATGAAGCGCATGACCAAAGGCGGTATTGGCAAAAAAGGATTTGGCGGAGGATTCCCCGGCGGATTTCCCGGAGACTTCCCGGGGCTTGGAGGATGACGTGAGGCCGTACTTCGCGGATAAACGTTTCAAGCCGGGGTGCCGGTCAATTTTTGTAAATATAAAGATCATATGACATGGAGGTGAAAATAGATGCTTAAGATCAGATTAAGAAGGATCGGTGCGAAGAAAGCGCCTTTCTACAGAGTCGTAGTTGCTGAATCACATTACGCCAGAGACGGCAGATTTGTCGAAGAGATCGGAACGTATAATCCGCTCGTAGAACCTGCCGAGGTTAAAATTGATTTGGAAAAAGCAAACGAATGGATCAAAAAAGGCGCACAGCCTACTGATACCGTTAAAATTTTATTGAAAAAAGCGCAGGAGAACGCTTAATAACAGCATTCTCAAAATGAAGTGAGGTAAATTATTAAAATGGAAGAATTCCTTATTAACATTGTCCGCCAGCTGGTGGATGACCCGGATCAGGTTTCTGTAGTTGTAGAAGAGAATGAGAATAATACGGTTCTTAAACTCAGTGTTGCCCCCGAAGATATGGGCAGAGTGATCGGCCGTGAAGGCAGAGTAGCAAGAGCGCTTCGTATCGTGGCAAAGGCTGCTTTCAGAAACAATCCGAAACCGGTTTATATTGACATCGTCGATAAAGCCGAATAATTTGTGTTATTTTCTGATTGGCAATTTTGGGTAATTGACAGTCGATTTGTATTTGTATTTACGATCTATCCGGCACAGGCCTGTGCGTACGTTTTTTTGCTTTTTATTCTTATTTGATTACGCATTCGGCCTGCGCCACGGGCGATCGGAAAGGGGCACATCTATGCTTAAAAAACTGCTTATCGGCGAAGTAGTAAGTGTACACGGGATCAGGGGAGGCCTTAAGGTTAAGCCTCTTACGGATTATCCTGAGCGTTTTACGCAGACCGATGCCGTAGATGTTAAACTTCCTTCCGACGCAGGGCCATATAAAGGGCTTTCAAAGCGTTACAACGTCGCGTACGCGACAGTTTCAGGCAGTACCGTTATATTGCTGCTCGAAGGCGTTGAAGACAGAAATACGGCTGAATTATTCAGGGGAGCGAAGCTTTCCGTTACGCGCGAAGAAGCGGTCGAACTTCCGGAAGATACTTATTTCATCGGCGATCTTATAGGTTCTGAGGTTTATGAATTTGGCGAAGGCGCTGATGAAACTGTTTTTGATATACATGCGCAGGGCGTAAATTACCTCGGTAAACTGTTCGACGTTCAGCCCACCGGCAGCAACGACGTTTACGGAGTGCGTACGCCTGATAAAAAAGAACTGTATCTGCCTTCGATAGGCGACGTAATAAAAAAAGTTGATGTTGAGCACGGACTCGTTTTTGTGAAGCTGCTTCCCGGGCTTAAAGAAGTATATTTGGGTTCGGGGGATGACGGGGACGTAAAATGAAACGGATAGATATATTGACCCTGTTTCCGGATATGTGCGGCGCCGCTTTTTCAGAAAGCATTGTCGCACGCGCGATAAAAGCGGGTCATATTGAAATAGAATGTCATCAGATCCGGGACTACACCGAAGACAGACAGGGTAAGGTAGACGATTACCCGTACGGCGGAGGTCCCGGACTTGTTATGTCATATCAGCCTGTAAAGTCCGCGTACGATGCGGTCCTGGACGAGCACCCGGCTGAAGAAGGCCGCAAACCGTATACGATTTACATGTCTCCGCAGGGGACAAGGTTCGACCAGCAGACGGCGAAAAGGCTCGCGGCGAAGGACAGGCTCGTGATCATATGCGGCCATTACGAGGGAATGGATGAGCGGATCATTGAAGATATTGTCGACGAAGAAATATCGCTCGGCGATTTCGTGCTTACCGGCGGAGAAATACCCGCAATGGCGGTGGCGGATTGCGTTGCCCGCCTCGTTCCCGGAGTGCTCGCGAGCAGTGAAGCGTACGAAAATGAATCGCACTCGGATATTCTGCTCGAATACGCGCAATATACGAGACCTGAAACTATTTCGGGGAAAAGCGTTCCGGACGTGCTGCTTCGCGGCAATCACGGCGAGATCGAACAATGGCGCAGGGAAAATGCCATTGACCGCACGCGGAAGAAGCGGCCGGACCTGTACGAAAAATATATGCGCCGCGAACGCGAAGCAAACACGTTCTATTTTGACAACAGCGCTACGACCAGGCAGCGCGATCAGGTGACCGAAAGGATGGCGCGCGTGAGCGACGTGCTTTACGGAAATCCCTCATCCCTGCACGGCCTCGGTTTTAACGCGGAAAAAGAGCTCGTATCCTGCAGAAAAAATCTTCTCGAGCTCATAGGCGGCACCGGCTCCGGAACTATTTATTTTACTTCAGGCGCGACGGAGGCGAATAACTGGGTCTTCAGAAGCATTCTGCCTGCAAATCCGCGGCTCGGGAAACACGTGATCGTATCTGCCGTGGAACATCCGTCCGTCATGGAAAGTGCGCTGTCAATGCGCGATTACGGTTACGAAGTGGAACTGGCTCCTGTCGATTCCGACGGGCGCGTAAATATAGAACGGTTTACAGCGATGCTCAGGCCGCATGATACCGCGCTGGTGTCAATAATGCACGTTAACAGCGAGACCGGTACCGTCCAGCCCGTCGAAGAGATTGTCCGGGCAGTGCGCAGCATCAAACCGGACACGATCATACACTGCGACTGCGTACAGAGCTTCGGAAAGCTCGACGTGAACGTAAAAAAACTCGGAGTCGATCTGATCTCCGTCAGTGCTCATAAGATCCACGGGCCGCGCGGAACAGGCTTCCTGTATGCCGATAAAAGGCTCAAGCTCAAACCGCTGCTTTACGGAGGAGGCCAGGAGGGCGGCATGCGCTCCGGAACCGAAAACCTTCCCGCGATCTGCGGCATGGACACGGCTGCGGGCATCATCTGCAAAAATGCCGCGGAAAATTACGGAAAAGTCAGCGAATTAAAGCGGATCTTTACGGACGCTATAAGAGAAGGACTGCGCACGTACGTGTTCAACTCGCCCGAAAACGGCTGCTCTCCGTATATCTTAAACGTATCGTTCCCGGGATTGCGCGCCGAAGTAATACTTCATACTCTCGAAAAATACAACATTTACGTCTCGGTCGGTTCGGCATGCTCGTCGCACAAGAAGGACAGAAGCACCGTTCTGAAAGCGATGGGCGTTGACAACGTCGTGACCGACGGAGCTATCCGCATAAGCTTCTCCGCTGACAATACAATAGCGCAGTGCGAATACGCTTCAAAGATACTTGTGCGCGAAATAAAAGCGCTCTACGCCATCCATTCCAGGAGCACGCGCAAACAGCAGAAACAATGATCGAACTAAAACAGTAAGGTGTATTTAAATGGACAGGATAATTTTAGGAAGAATAGGTGAAATAGCATTAAAAGGGCTGAACCGTTCAACGTTTGAGCACCGCCTCGCAACAAATATGCATAAAGCCATATCGGATCTCGGAGAAGCGCAGATCCACTGGTCGCAGTCGCGGTACTTCGTAGAACCTGCATCCGACGATTTCGATTTCGAAACTGCCGTAGAGCGCCTCTCCGGCGTGTTCGGACTTGTCTCTATAAGCCCTGCGTGGGTAATGGACACGGAAGCCGAACTGTTTTTTGCGAAAGCGGTAGAGGCCGCAAAAGAGCGCGCAGCTAAAGGCGCAAAAACATTCAAAGTAGAGACGAAACGGGGACTTAAGAGCTTCCCGATGAATTCACCGCAGATCTCCGACGAGGCCGGAGGCAGGATCTTAGAGGCATGCCCGCACCTGCGCGTTGACGTAAAGCACCCGGACTTTACAGTCTATATCGAAGTACGCGAACGCTCGTACGTGTATACGGAAATAATTGACGCACCCGGGGGAATGCCCACCGGCTCCAACGGAAAGGCCTGCCTCCTGCTTTCAGGCGGTATCGACAGCCCCGTAGCCGGATATATGATCGGAAAAAGAGGCGTAGCGATATGCGCCGCACATTTTTACAGCTATCCCTATACGAGCGAACGCGCTAAAGAAAAAGTGATCGAACTTGCGCGCATCGTATCGCGCTTTACAGGACCGATGAAAGTAATGGTAGTGCCGTTTACCGACGTGCAGCTCGCAATAATGCAAAACTGCAGGGAAGAATTGTCAACGATCCTGCTTCGCAGGTCAATGATGCGCATCTCCGAGCGCATTGCCCGCAGGAACAACTGCTCCGCGCTGATTACGGGAGAAAGCGTAGGCCAGGTCGCGAGCCAGACCGTACAGGCCATCTACTGCACCGATAACGCCGTTGCCAACATGCCGGTCTACAGACCGCTCATCGGTATGGATAAGATGGAGACGGTGGAAATTGCCCGCAGGATCGGAACGTTTGACACCAGCATACTGCCGTACGAAGACTGCTGCACCGTATTTACCCCGAAGCATCCGAAAACGCGCCCGCACCTTCAGGAAGTGCTCGACGAAGAGGCAAGGTACGAATACGAAAAACTGGAAGAGATCGCCCTCGAAAATATAGAAGTCATAAATGTTTGACGCCTGAAAACACAGCCGTAAAAGGAGATTTTGTCAATGATACAGGATCTGCACTCTCACACTTACTATTCTTTCTGCGGAAAAGACGCCCCCGAGGCGATCGTAGAAGCCGCTATCGCAGGCGGGTTGGATATGTTCGGAATTTCTGATCACAACTACGGAATAGGCTATTCGCGCCTTCAGGCTTTTAACTGTTCTGACGCTGAATCGCTCCATAATTCGTACGAAAGAACGCTCAGAAGATATTTCGACCACATCAACCTGATAAAAGAAAAATACAAAGACCGTATCGAAGTAAAAAGAGGAATCGAGATATGTACGCTGCACGACGGAGCAGGATTCCGCATCCACAGCCTTCCCGAGAACGAAGACATCTCGTACTTCGACTACTGCCTGATCGAAAACCTTGACAGCCAGATATCGGTGACAAAAGGCGATCTTTTTGCGTACGCGAAACGCTGCGCCACTCCGCTCGTCGGGATCGCACATACCGATCTGTTTTCGTTCATCCGGTCAAGAGGCGAAGATCCGCTCTATTATTTTTCAAAGATGGCGGACAATAACATTTTCTGGGAAATGAACGTCAGCTTCGACTCTATCCATAATTACAGAGTCCACGCATATATGGTAGATTTCTTCGGCGATCCCGAAAAGCAGGATATCGTGCGCAGATCCGGCGCGAGAGTATCGATCGGCTTTGACGGACACCGCGTCGAAGACTATCTCCCCGAAAGAGTAAAAGAGTACAACGAAAAACTGACCGCTCTCGGCATCAAAAAGCCTTTCGAGAATTGATTTACGGCATTATCCGCTTTGTATCCGCATTTTATCCGCAGACGATATGAAAAGAGGATTTGAAAACGATTTGAAAATGATTTGAAAAAGTTGACAGAAAATCTGCCGGAGTGTATACTAATACGTGTGGCTTCAGGCGGGATCGACCGTACGCAAAAGCCGTTTTGTACAGGAGGAAAAGAGCATGAGAAATAAAAAACTGATCATACTTGCCGCGCTCGCAGTTGCCGCCGTTATGTTATTCTGCGGCTGCGCCGAAATAGAAAAAGGCGAGTCCAACTGGACGCCTGCCCACGGAGATCCCAAAGTACAGACTAAACCGACCGCTGCAGCCGAATCGATCGTAGCTTTCGGCTCATATCCAAATACGGCCGCTCCGAACTCGATCACGAATCTTTTCAAAAACATAAAGATAGACGACGTTACCGGACTCTGGGTCGAAGAAGAGACAGAGAATAAAGATGCCGACGGAAACGTGACGAGCGTGACAGTTGCGAAATACGATATCCAAACGGGCTATTACGTCGAAGAGATCACGAAAGACGGAGTCACTACCGTAACCAATTACGCAAAAGAGGGAAATAAATATTATCGCGTTCAGGAGATCCAGTGGATCATACTTAAAGATATGGGAGACAGTTATCTGCTCATATCCCGCGAAATACTTGACGCAAAGCCGTTCCTCGACGAATATGCGGTCGTTCAGTGGGAAGGATCCACGATCAGGGACTGGCTTAACGGAACTGACGACTACGCAAGAAGCGGCGAAAAATATATCGAAAGCTGGAACTTCATTGACCGCGCATTTAAAGAAGACGAGATCTCGCAGATAAAATCCGTCTCGAATAAAACTGCCGGAAACGAGCTTTTCAACACCTCCGGCGGAGCAGACACGGAAGATATGGTCTACTTATTTGCCGCGGATGAACTCGAAGGCTATTTCGGAAGCGAACTTTCGATGCAGGCTGCCACTACTCCGTACGCAGCGAAGCGCGGCGTTTCCGCCGAATATAAAACAAGATTCGGCAGCTGGTGGCTCAGAAGCCCCGGACTCAATACATATTTCCAGGGCGTTGACCGTAACGGCGACGTAGACGAAGGCGGATTCAGCGCCGCGGATCTTACTGTCGGCGTACGTCCTGCCATCGTTGTCGCAAAGAGCGCCGTCAGAGCTATTGACGAAACGCTGCCGACTGCAGGCCCGATCGAGACTCCTACGCCCAGACCTACCGCCAGGATCACCGAGCAGCCCGAAGGCTGATATTCAGGGTTTAAATAATTTACAGGTTTACTTTTTTACAGGTTTGTAATTATGACCCGAAAGGGAAAAGCTTTTCTGATCAGTGCGATACTCTCTTTTTCAGGAGGGTTTCAGGACGCGTACACGTATTTTTTGCGCGGAAACGTATTTGCAAACGCCCAGACAGGGAACATAGTGCTCATGAGCCGCCATCTGTTCGACAGGGAATGGGGCAGGGTGCTGCACTATCTGTTTCCGGTCCTGGCGTTTATTTTGGGCATTTTCCTGACCGCGTGGGTGAGTTTCCTTTTCGGAAGCAGCAGGCGCCTGCGCTGGCAGCAGATCGTTCTGGCCACGGAGATCGCCGTACTTTCCGCCGTGGCTTTCATTCCGCTTGAATTGGATTCCGTCGCAACTGTCCTCGTCTCTTTTTCATGTGCCATGCAGGTGCAGGCATTCAGGCAGGCAGGAGGACTCACGTACGCGAGTACGATGATCATAGGAAATCTGCGCAGCGGCACGGAAGAACTGTCGCTGTTCCTTCATGAACATAAAAAAGAGCGCCTTCATTACGCTCTTTTCTACTTCGGAGTGATATTGGTCTTTGCGCTCGGCGCAGGAACAGGCGGGGTGCTGTCAACGGTCCTCGGCCTTCGTTCGATCCTGATCTCCGCGGCGGCACTTCTGCTCGTATTCGGTATAATATTTATAAAATCAAAACCCGATAAGGCATCGGCGGGGAATGAAGCGGTACAGTCTCCTGAAGCCTCTCATTCCGGCGCGGTCAATAACGTCACGCCTTCCCCTTAAACTTCCTGATCTGCTCAGTCATAATATCCAGATAAAGCGAACCGAGCGTCTCAGAAGGCTCGATATCCTTACTGTTCTCCAAAGAGACCTGCTCCCCGAGGTGCCACTCGTTAAACGAAACGATAAGCGCAAATTTCGGCCCGATAAGATCGGCACGCGCCCACTGCATCTTAAACGTATTGCCCCCGTCACGAAGCCCGGGAGCGATATATCCGGGCTGCCCCTCTTTACTCTGCTTCCTCCATGAAGCAACGACGGTCATTGCCTCCGGCTTCCCGTTCTTGACCGTGAACGTCTGAGCTCCGCGCTCCTCCCAGCTCCAGTGGAACGTCGAGACCAGCGTCGCTTTATCGTGCAGGATGCCTTGCTGACCGACGTAACCGGTGACCCACCGTATAGTAAATCTGTCGTCAACGTATTCGTTCTCTGAGCGCGCGAAAGAAGGCGTCGCACCGTAGCACATGAGCAGCGGCTTTCCTTCGTAATAGTAATACATCTTGTTAAACTCTTCGTTCTCGATAAACGTCTTATAAATCTGGTCGTTTTTGGCCTTCATCCTGCCGTTCTTAAAAGTATCCTGATCCGACTGAACGTGCCCGGGGCCTGAGAAGATGCAGATCTTGGGAGCGCCGGGAATAGTGCCCCACACCCTGAACAGCACCTCCGTGGCATCTTCGATCATACTGAAGTCTTTACGCAGATCATGCATCGTAGTCGGTTCGTATGCAATGTCATTCGACCAGTCCACAAATACGAAATCCACGCCTGCGTTCGCGAGCCACACACCGTGCTGATATATGACCGCCTCGTCGTCGGAACGGTATTTACCAAGCATCGGAATATCCCACGTGTAATTTTTACCCCACGAAGAATCCGCTCTGAACCACGTAGTGTACGCGACTCCCACCTGCCTGTCTTCAAAAGCGACGGGCTCGTAGAGACCCGAACCGGTCGTATCGCACGGAACGTCGTCGGTATTGAAAACGACCGTCTCGTAAAGCTGTATGCGCTCTTTATAGATATTGATCTGTTCCGCGGCATTCGCTTCAATATCTGAAGGGTACATCAGAAAGATGCCTTCCGCGGCATCAAAATATGATTCGTAACCGAGCAGTGTGGCAACGGTCCCGCAGTCGATGAATATGTTCGAGCCGCTCTTCTGAGCAGGATATGCCGGATATTCAGTCCCGTTCAGCGTCGCTTTATTTTCGCCGGTCTTAAATGACAGGGTGACAATGTCATTCAGCTTAAACTCGACGCTGTCCTCGGTCTGCGTAAGCCTCATTCCGAGGGCGTTCGCGATGAAAAACGCGGTCGTGTACACGCGTTCGCCGAGAAGGGTATTGACCGCCCAGCGCTCGTCCTTCATAAGTTCCGATTTCGCAAGTCCCCAGAACCCGTAATGCTTTCCGACGGGTACGGCAACGACGAACCCTTTGCGATAGTATCTTCTGCTCATTTTAACACCAGCTCCTTCCAATATATCTGCCAGCGGCCTCCCTGTACCGAGGTCAACGGGCTCCGGCTCTTTCAACGGTTCCGGCTCCGGTGTAGCCGGCGCCTCCGTCGGCTTCGCCGTTTTCGAAGTATCGCCGGGGCCAATACTTTTGCTGCAGCCGGTTCCCGCAGCCATCCCTGCGGCAATGACTATCGCGAGTACCAGTGCCGCAATCCTTTTTGCGCTTATATTATTTATATTTTTGATTTGCATATTACCAGCCCTCCGAAGCATATTTTACCATCACACGCCGATAAAATTCAAGTGAATGAAATGGCTCTACTCCCAAAATCGTAATACCTTTTTGCCCTTTTATTTACTGCTACGATATAAATATAGGAAGTACGAAATTTTGCAAATCGTACAAAACCGGTCTTGCTATGTTTGAAGCTCCGTCTCCGGCCTGAAAATGAGCGAGCGCCGCCCGAAAAGACATACCAAATTCTGAATATCAAGCTTTTGGTATGTCTCGGGCTCTGTCTCTGGCCTGAAAATGAGCGAGCGCCGCCCGAAAAGACATACCAAATTCTGAATATCAAGCTTTTGGTATGTCTCGGGCTCTGTCTCTGGCCAGAAAATGAGCGAGCTCCGCCCGAGAAGACAT
>JAFWQX010000141.1 GCA_017508875.1 Clostridia bacterium
CATCCAGGTGGTGACGCCGTCTTTAATGAATCCCTGGGCAATGATGCATAGCATTATAAGTATCAGCGCGGGACTGATGAGAGTTATGAAGCGTACCGTTTTTTGCGAAGGCGAGGAAGTAACTTCTTCAGTTTCGCCCGGCTGACCGTCCGAATTGTTTTTCAAAATCGCTGCTGCTTTCCTGCCGAACGGACGGACCGGCGGGACGTCCGGAAAAGAAAAAGCAAATAAAAGGATTATGACCAGACTGCAGAGGCTGCTGAATATAAACGTGCCTTTCCAGGACCACAAACGTATGAAAAGCGGGGACAATAAATACAGTGATAACGTGCCTATGTATGCGCCGTAAGAGACCCAGACCGTGCCCCTGGCGTAATCATCAGATTTCAGCAGCGCGGCCATAAGAGCGACGACAGGCGGCCAGATGAATGCCTGTGCCAGTCCGTTAACGCTCCATACTATATTAATGATCCATGTTTCTCTGATGAACGGGACAACGGCGTTGAGGGCAATGCTCGCTGTCATTCCTGCGAGTATCAGCCGCTTCGGAGGCACCCGGTCGCCGAGGAATCCGCTGATGAGCTGCCCGATGCCGTAGCAAACGAACAGGCATGTGACTGCGACGGACAATTCCGTTTTCGTCTTCCCGGTGCTTTTTACCATCTCGGGCAGCACGGTAGCGTAACTGTACCGGCACAGATAGCTGGCGTTGTATATCGCCATCAACATAATTATTATCTTCGTTGGGTTATGCTCTTTTGCTGCGCTCATATATCGTAAATCGATCTGTCAGTTGTTTTTGTTTGTCCGGTCCGGGCGCCTCGCTGCTCTGTCCGCAGATTGGGCAATGCCGGCACGGCTCGCTTTTAATTATACCCCCGGAAAGCAAAATCAGTCAATTATCTTCTTGCAGTCCGATACTGTGCTCGAGCCTGTGTTCGAGCCTGTGTTCGAGCCTGTGTTCGGGATTGTCCTCTTTTTCTTGCAAATTCGCCCGTCTTTTGCTATTATATAACACACCTAATACACCGCATGCGAAACGGGACGCTGTTCACGGTTTCGCTTTTGACCGGAGGGGTTTGAAATGGTACTTTACGATAAAGCGGCACTGGCAGAGAAGCTGGGCCGAAAAGTAGCAAATTATATTGAAGTTCTATTGACGCCGGAATCGGAAGAGGAGGACGTAAGAGCCGCACTCGAAAAACTGATGAAGGTCGATCTCGAAAAATTGTCCCTGAAATACGGAAACGAACCGCCCGAAATACTTGTTGCCGCCGCAGTAGGTTTTCTGAGACTTAAAGGCGGCATTGCCGACTCGGCCGGAACGGTCGCAGTTGATAATTTTAACGAAGCAATAAGCCTTGAGCCGGATCTTGATAACGATACCCTGTTCAGACAGGATTTTCTGTACAAATTAGTAAAAGCGGGCGCAGACCTCGGTGACGCGGCACTGCAGGCCGTATTATGCGACCTGTACGTCGGCGACGTCGTTGCCCCGGGACTCGGCGCGAGATTTGAATCCGACGGAATGACGCTGGAACAGCTTCGGGCGGCGATAAACGAACTGGCGGAGCAGGCGGGAAATTCAGAGGACGTTAAGCAGGCGCTGGACATTGCCGGCATTTCGCCGGACCAGCTGCTTAGCGAACTTGACTGGGTGCCGTACGAGGACAACGGTTTTGCCAAAGCGAGACGGTTTGCCCAGGAAGGCAGGATCCTGCGCAGCGAAGGAAAAACTATTGACGCGGCACAGGCCTTCTTTAAATCGGCGCTCTACGGCAACGCGGAGAGTGCAAAAGCTTATGCGGCCCTGACTACGGATCTTTTCAAGCCCCGCAATAGAAAAACGGAGCTCAAAGCGAATAAAATATTCAAAAAGACTTTTAATAAAGCTGAACGGGCGGGCAGATCCGGAGAACCGGACGAGAAGATCGGCTCGTTTTTTGAAAGAAGCGAACTCCTCGAGCACCCGGGCGCGATCCTGACCCGCGCAGAACTTCTGAAAAAGACACGGAGCCCCGGAGAAGTGCTCGAACTGCTTGAACGCGCAGCCGATAAAGGCGATTATACGGCCGAACTGACTGCCGCCGACTATTACAGCAAGTACGATAATTTCAATTTCGATAAAATGATGCGTTTCCTGTTCGAAGGACTTGTAAATCCGGGAAGCTGGTACGTGTTCGGTAAAACGCGCGTTCCGCATAACCTGCTTGCCCAGGATCATAACGCAAAAGCCTACGAAAAGATGGGCGAATTGCTCGGCGGCCTGTGCTACGAACGCGACATGATCGACGAACTCGAAGAATTGTCGGAACCCGGCGCGATAAAAACACCCGAACTCACGGAAGAGCAGAAAAAGGCCGTATTTATGTGGTTCCTTTGCGATCCGGGCTCGGACGAAAGACGCGAGGTGCTGGCGAGATTTTACGCAACCGGCTTCGGCACCGAAAAGGATTACTGGCGGGCAACGGGGATAAGGAGAGAACTTTGCGCAAAATATGAGGCGAAGGCGGCGGACAATCCGGCTAAAGCTGAGCTTATCATAGAAACTGCGGAGCCGGATGAGGAAAACGAGTCACGCTCCGAAGCAGCGGAATCGGAGGCGGCGGCGGAAATTGCCGCGGACGGACTTCCGGAAACGGCAGCAGAGACCGCTGAACCATTGCCCGGTACGGCAGGGACGGCAGCAGAGACCGCTGAACTATTGCCCGGTACGGAAAGAGAGGAAATCGCGGCTCCGGAAGCGGAAGAAACGCCGGATACGGCTGAAGCGGAGCAAACCGGTATAGAAGCCGGGACAGGAGCAGCGGCGGAAAACGGGCCGGAGAGCAAAAAACTTCCGGAATCGCAGGCGGAACTGTTCAACACCGACAGCGCTGAAGCCGAGACGGACGAAGCCGAATATATTCCGTTCGAATCGTTTTACACGTACGCCCTGCATCTGATCACCGCCGAAGGCGCGGAACGCAACACGGAGCGTGGCGTTAAACTCCTCAAACTTATTCCGGAAAACTCGCCGTGGAACCGCAAAGCATCGAAACTGCTTGCCCTTACCGAAACCAAAACTTCCGAGCTGCTGAGGCTCGGCGCCGTGTTCCATAAAGAAGGCAACGACGGGGCTATGTGCAAGATCTATGAGGCTGCCGAAAAACTTGGCGACCCGGTCGCCGCCAGAGTCCTCGGAAGATTCTACTCGCTGCCTGAAAACGGCGCTGACAACGACGCTGCTTTGCGTCACTTTGGGATCGGTGCCGCGCGAGGCGATATCCAGAGCATGTATTTCGCCGGGGCAGCCTGCCAGGAGGCCGGGGATTATTCAAAGGCATACGATTTTTATAAAAACTGCGCCGAAAACGCAGAAAAAGCGGAAAGCGAAGACGATAAAGCCGTTTGCGCCAGAGCGATGCGCGACAACGCCGAACTGTATTACAGCGGCGCTTTGACCGGTGAAAAAAATGTGCCAAAATACCTGTACTGGCTTGACCGGGCCGAAAATTCAGGGTTCAGGCTTAGTGATTCGGCGATCGATAAGCGCAGGGCGGCGGAAAATTATTTTAAACCGGCGCAGTGGCAGGATATTTTTGATGAGTCGAGGGGCGATCCGGACGAAAGCTACAGGGAATGGGCTGCGAAGGCGTGCGCGGAACGCAAAATTTCGGCTGCGCAGGAAGAGTACGGCGTCATTCTTTACAAAAAATACATACAAAGCAATAGAAACGACAATAACGGCGATGCCGGAAGCGCTCGAAACGGGCGGAATGCATACGCTCAACTGAAAACACCTTCGTTGTCCTCGCCGAGAGCGCAGTATTATACAGCGTGTGCGCTTTACGTTGGCGCAGGATGCGAACCGGATATTGACGCGGCCGAAAGAATGCTGCCCTCCGAGAGCGAATTCGGCGATCCGGAGCAGCTCAGGCATGAGATCTCGGGTATGGCTGCGTACGTAAAGGCCGGGGAAATAGCCGAACGCAGGCCTGAAGAGGCGGCGGAGCTGCTGAAAAAGGCGGATGCGGAGTTTACGGCTGTGTTTGAAAAGTACGGTAGGGAGAACGTTCGTTTTGAACTTGCGGAGCTGCTGATCAGGGCGTACGGCGTACCGGACGAGTTTTCCGCAGAAGAGTTGAATTCGCTCTGGAAGCGCGGTTATGAATATCTGCTGGGCGGATATCAAAAGGACGCGCGCTGTACTTCGCAGATCGACGCCTACTCGGCGGGGAGGATCTGTGAGATCGCACGGATGTATGACGCTGACAATGCGCTTTCCTGGTATGAGATCGCATCTGCGCGCGATGATGCGGCTGCTCAGTACGTTGCGGGGGCAATATATTTAGCGCGAGCCAAGAACGAAGCAAATGGTAAGATCGTTGACAACGACGCTTTTGCGAAGGCTAAAGACCTGATCTTGCGCGCGGCAACGCAGGAAAATGCTGATGCGGAGTTTGCCATGTACACCGAAAGACTGCTGTTTGACGTCGATACCGACGAGTCCCGGCTCTATCTGAAGCGTGCTGCTATCCACGGAAACGATCAGGCCCGCGACGTATGCCGTGAGCTCGAGATCGCTTTCTGATATGAAATTATGATCATTCATTTCAAATGAGTTACGATTTTGACGGACAGGCGGAAAAACTGCTTGAAAAATGTATGCTCTGCCCCCGGACGTGCGGCGTCAACAGGATCGCCGGCGAGACCGGGTACTGCGGTGCGGGGCCTTTTATCGAGGTCGCCAGGACAATGCTTCACAAGTGGGAGGAGCCTTGTATTTCCGGCGCTGATCCTTTGCGCGGCTCCGGAGCTGTTTTTTTCAGGCACTGCTCTTTGGGCTGCATTTATTGTCAAAATTATGAGATAAGCGGAACGGGGGACAGAGCGAGGGACAGAGCGAGGGACAGAGCGATGGACATAGCGAGGGACATAGCGAGGCTTTCGAAAGAGCGTGCTTCTGCGGAAAAACCGGTCTCCGCAACACGTTTTGCACTGCCCGAACCGCTCTCTGTACCACATTTTGCAGGCATGCTTCTTCAGCTGCAAAATAAGGGCGCTTATAATATTAATCTTGTCACCCCGACGCATTATATGCCCCTCATCGCACGCGCCGTAATTGAGGCGAAGAGGCAGGGGCTCAGCGTACCTGTCGTTTATAATACGGGCGGGTATGAAAGAGCGGAAATGATAGAAAAACTGGAAGGAATCGTTGACGTCTTTTTAACTGATCTTAAGTATCTCACGGACGGAACGGCAAAAAAATACTCAAACGCAGGAAACTACGTTGACAACGCTTTCGAGGCGCTTGAGATGATGTTTGATATTACAGGGCGGGAGCTCGAGTTCGGCAACGACGGCATGCTGAAGAGGGGAGTTATTGTCCGCCACCTCGTGCTGCCCGGACATTCGTACGCGGCCTCGAAAATCATCAAAAAACTTTATGCCAGATATGGCGACAACATAATTTACAGCCTTATGAACCAATATACGCCATTGCCCGAAGCGAACCCGCGCCTGTCACTTTTCCCGGAACTGCTGAAAGCCGTTGACGAAAGCGAGTACCGGCAGGCGGTCGAAACGCTCGAAGAATTGGCGCCTAAATATGCGTTCATTCAGGAAGGCGGCACCATCAGCGAAAGTTTTATTCCCGACTGGAACGACACTTATCTGACCGATGAGGATGACTCAGCCTCCGGCGAGGCGACGGGCGATTTCTGACAGCTCCTGACGCTTTCTGAGCAGCTCCTCCGGATCGAGGCCGTTAGGCTTTACGTTTGTTTCAAGCGAGAACACGCCGTCGAACCCGATCTCGTGCAGAGCGGCCGAAAAGTTTTTCCAGTCGATCACGCCGGTCCCGGGAAGCCAGTGGAGGTCGCTGACGCCGTTATTATCGTGAACGTGCAGCACCCGCAAATATTGTTTTCCTATCTCGCGAACGGCCTGACCGGGGTCAACTTTCAGCATCGTGCAGTGGCCGGTGTCAAGGCATACTCTGAAGTAGGGTGAATCGATCTGTTTTGCAAAATCGAGGATCTGGCGCGGGGAGGCGAGGGTCAATGCGGGCATGGGCATGTTTTCGAAGTCGATCGTTACTCCGTATTCGCGCGCTTTTTGGGTCAATCTATTGAAGAATTCCAGGTTGATTTCCATGAATCGTTCCGGGTCGGGGTTTTGGTTATCGCCGAACGGCATGACCGGATGGATGACCATATCCGCGCAGCCGACTATTGCGGTGCCTTCCAGCGAGCGCGTCATTTTTTCAAATCTTTCGCTGCGGTCCGCTTCCGTCGCGTCCTGCGGCGGCCAGCGCCACGGACCGTGGGTCTGTGATATTTCGATCCCGGCGTTTTCGGCGGCAATTTTGACCCGCTTCAGCAGTTTTTCCATGTCGCGTACGGTTCCGTCAAAGAATATGTTTTCAGTGTGGCAAAACGATTGAAAGTCAACGCAATCGTAACCAAGTGCTCTGATTTCCTTTAGCTCTGCTTCGGCGTTGTCAACGCTTTTTTCGGGGCACCATTCTATTCCTGTTCTCATTGTTTTTCTCCCGGTTTTTATTATTTGTCCCGTAAACGAAAAATACGACCCTTTTTTCAGGATCGCATTATTCTTCTTCGCGATATAAGCTTTTGTTCATCAGCCGGCGACTTTCTGCTCTTTTACGGCTCTGTCAACTTTGCCGGATCTGAGGCATGCTGTGCATACATATGCGTAACGGGGTGTCTGTCCGTCCATGATCTTTACGCGGCGCACATTGGGCTTCCAGTTTCTCTTTGCGCGTCTGCTGACCTGAGAACGGGTGATGCTGATATGGCGGCCGTAAAGCATTCCTTTTGTACAAAACTCGCACTTTGCCATTTAAAACACCTCCTTGAATCTTTAAACAGCAACGCGTATTCTACCACGCCCGAACAATAAAAGCAACCACTTTTTTTACGGGCATAAAAATGGAGCTGAAACGGGGGACAGAGACCGGTACGGGGGAGCTGAAACGGGGGACAGAGACCGGTACGGGGAGCTGAAACGGGGGACAGAGACGCGTTTCAAATTATTACGCATTATGACCGGAGCCGGAAAAATCCGGAAAAAGCCGGAAATATCCGGAAATATCCGGCAAAATGCGTAATAATCATGTGTGCGCGTCTCGTGCCGGATGCCCCGCCCTTAATAAGTACATAATATGGGGCGTGGGCGAAACGCGTCTCTGTCCCCCGTTTCAGCTCCTCGTACCGGTCTCTGTCCCCCGTTTCATTATTTGAGGGTTTTGTGATACAATATAAACAGAAAGGAGTGGACCCGGGCAAAAATGATCAGAGTGATTGCCGGCACGGCCGGAGGACTTAAATTGAAGACACTGGACTCGGAAGACACGAGGCCGACGCTCGACAGGGTAAAAGAGGCAATGTTCAGCATACTTGCCCCGTATCTAAGGGGCACAACGGTGCTTGACCTGTTCGCCGGAAGCGGAGCGCTCGGGATAGAAGCGCTCAGCAGGGGAGCGGAATATTGCCGCTTCAACGACGGCAGCCGAAAATGCGTCGAAATTATAAAACAAAATATTGTCCACACCTCTTTTGAGGAAAGAGCGGCGGTCACGTGCGAAACGTATGAAAAGGCTATTGAGCGCCTGGGCCGCGAGGGCATTAAATTTGACGTTGTGCTGCTCGATCCACCTTACGGGGCAAATTATTATGCGGATGCAATTTTAAATGCAGAACGGTATGGATTATTTGCCGACAAATGTGTTATAATGTGTGAGCACAGGAGCGATATACCGCTTCCGGATGCGATCGGCGGAGTTAAAGCCTTCAAGCGCAAGGAATACGGAACGGTCGGACTGACATTCTACAAAAAAGGCGATGATGAGATTGACCACTGAAAATAAAGCCGGACACGCTGAAAACATTGCCACCGAGATGAGAGTCGGAGTTTATCCGGGAAGCTTTGATCCGCTGACGAACGGCCATCTCGACATAATTCGACGCGCTTCGACGTTGTTCGATAAACTTATTGTCGCGGTGCTCGTTAACGATTCAAAGAAAAATCCGTTGTTCACCATGGAAGAACGCGTGAATCTGATTAAAAAATGCACGAAAAATATGCCTAACGTCGAAGTTGGATCTTTCGACGGATTGCTTGTGGATTTCGTTAAAGCAAACGGCTCGCACGCGATAGTTAAAGGGCTCAGAGCGGTCTCCGACTACGAATACGAACTGCAGATGGCGGCGCTTAACAGGCATATCGACAGCTGCATCGATACTATCTTCCTGATGGCAGACGTTCAGAACTCTTTCTTAAGTTCGAGCGTCGTGAAAGAGCTTGCATGGCACGGAGGCAGCATAAAGGGACTGGTCCCGAAAGAAATCGAAAAAGATATTGTACGCTGCGTTCGCGTTCGGAAAAATAAAGACTCACAAAAAAGCGAAGGATAAGGGGTGTAATTTATGGAACAGGATGTACAGAGTCTGGATCTGCTTGATATGCTGCAGAGTATGATCAGCGATGCAAAAAAATCAATGTTCAACAACAAAGTTTCGATCGACCGCGACGAGGCCCTCGGAATTATTGATGAACTCAGAAATTCGCTGCCGGAAGAAACGGTGAGAGCGAGTGAATTTTACAAAAAAAGCCGCGAAGTCTGGAGCCGCGCGAACGACAGCGCTGATGACGTTGTCAGCAAGGCTAAGGAAGACGCCGAAGATATAATTGCCAAGGCGAAAGACGAAGCGAGCGGTATCGTAAGCGATGCGCATAATCAGGCGGAGCTCATCATTCGCGACGCGGAAACGCGCAGACAGCAATTAGTGGACGAAAATGAGATCACGGTCGCGGCGCAGGCTCAGGCAGAAAAAATCGTTGCCGAAGCCGGGGCAACTGCGAAGGAGATCAAACTCGGGACGAGGGAGTACGTGGACAATACTCTTCTGGGGCTCAGTGAATTTCTTGCCAAAACTTACAACGAAGTCGAGACGAACCGTAAAAATATGTGACCTGACGCCCGGCGTGAGCGGCCTGACCTATGCTTCGCCGACGGGCAATACATAAATGATGTCTCCGTCTGTGTATAACGGTTTACAGAGAGTTATTCTCCCTCTTTCAAATAATCTGCGTTCTTGAGCGGAAGCTGTTTTTAAAGCGGCTTCCGCTATTTTTACTTCAATAAATTCTTCAGAATGCCCAGAACCGCCCTCTTCAAACAGCACTTTGAGCAGTCCCGCATCTGCCCGGTCCTCCGCGGAAACTGCCGAAACCGGTCTGCGGCCCCCGTTTTGCACTATTGACTCTAAAAGCCCGGCTTTTATGCCGCGCTGTATTTCGGCAAGCCTGGAGGCACGTGAGCGTTTTTCGGCAGTCGAAAGCTGGCCGGGCATTGACGCTGCCGGAGTTCCGCTGCGACGGGAGTAGGGGAAGATGTGGAGGTGAAGAAACCGGATCTGTTTTATAAAATCCACAGTTTCCTCAAATTCCTGCTCCGTTTCACCCGGAAAACCGACGATTATGTCGGCGAACAGGCAGGCGCCCGGGAATTTCTCTTTGAGATATAAAATGCGCTCAAGCGCGGTCTTAGCGTTATATTTACGGCGCATTGCCGCCAGTACGCGCGAACTTCCGCTCTGCAGTGAAATGTGAAAATGCGGCATAAGCTCAGGCGTTTCGCAAAGCCGGTCGATCCGGTCTTTTGTAATATAGTACGGGTCGAGCGAGCCTAAACGAATGCGCTCGATCCCCTCGATTTTCCCGATCTTTTTTACAAGCGAAGGCAGGTCCCCGCTGAAGGAAGAAAGCTCTATGCCGGTAAGGATAACTTCTTTATATCCGTTTTCCGCCATCCTCCCGATTTCATCGAGAATATCCGCCTCAGACCTTGACCTCGCCGGACCTCGCGCGGTATGAATTATGCAGTACGAGCACGCACTGTCGCACCCGTCTTCGATTTTGATTATTGCCCGGGTGTGCGTTGTGGCGGACAATTTAAGCGGCTCATATTCAGGAATTGCTTCAAATCCGTCAACTGCGATCTCCGGCTGTGACGGTTTGGGGTCAATATTTTGATTTTGGCGGGCGAATTCGATTATGCGGTCGACAACGGCCTTCTTTGATCTGTTGCCGCAGATAAATCCTATGCCGGGTATGGAGGCAATTTTATCCGGCGAAGTCTGCGCCGTGCAGCCTGTGACGCACACGAAAGCGTCCGGATTTGTCTTGACCGCCCGCCGGCATGCCTGCATCACCTTTCTGTCAGATTCGCCCGTTACGGTGCAGGAATTGATAACGTAAACGTCGCAAACTTCCGCAAAATCACGGACAACAAATCCTTCTTTTTCGAGCAGCTCTTTCAGACATTCGCTCTCATAAAAGTTGACCTTGCATCCAAGTGTGCAAATTCCGACGGTCAATCCCATCTGCCGTTCCTCCGTTTCTTTCCGGGTAAATAGACCCGGTGCAAATCTTACCATATTATGTTCCGAATTAAAAGAGGCATAATGTGCATGTGTTGAACGGGGGACAGAGACTGGTGAAACGGGGGACAGAGACTGGTGAAACGGGGGACAGAGACGCGTTTCAAATTATTACGCATTATTACCGGAGCCGGAAATGTCCGGAAAAAGCCGGAAATATCCGGTAAAATGCGTAAGAATCACGCCTGCGCGTTCCGTGCCCGACGCTGTGCCCTTAATAAGTACATAATATGGGGCGCAGGCGAAACGCGTCTCTGTCCCCCGTTTCACCAGTCTCTGTCCCCCGTTTCAGCCCCCGTTTCAGCCCGTTTTGCGTTTGACAGAATTAACAAAATTCAGTATAATTAAAGTGTATGTTCAGGTGTGAACTGCGCCGCAAAAAAACGCATGTACGGGGGTGACGAAATTGGCCGCAGAAAGAGCAAAGAAAGCAAAAACAGAAAGGCGAGCATACTACGCGGCGCTGCTAATCATATTCGTTGCCATCGGGGCCATCGTCACGAGCAAAATAATCACCACCCGGCGCGCGGCGGACGCAAAAAGCAGCGAAAACAAAGCACTCATTGAACAGGATCAAAAAGAAGCCGAAGAACTTGGCGCCGAAGTCGAATCCATCCGCGCGGACCTTAAATCCATCGAGAGCAGATACCGAACCGTCCTTGCCGACCTTAAAGCAACAGACCGCGAATTCTACAACCTGCTCAATATGTACACCAAAGACCTGGAGACGCTGCGGTTCCGCGCGGGGCTCACCACAGTAGCAGGCAGCGGAATAATAATCAAACTTGACGACTCCGGCCTCGTACAGCGCGCGCTCGTACACGACACGTACCTCACAGAAATACTGAACGTGCTGAAAGAAGCAGGCGCGCAGGCAATATCGATCAACGGCGAGCGCATAGTACCCACGAGTGAAGTGCTGTGCTTAGGACCGAGCATCAGGGTCAACGGCGTGAGGCTGTTTGCCCCGTACAGGATCAGCGCCGTGGGCGACGCGGACACACTCTTAAAAGCGTACCAGGAAAGCAGGATCTATTCGACGATCGTAACGCAGAACCTGCTCTATGACGTACAAAAATCGGACAGGATCGTGATAGGATCATTCACCGGGAACCAGGAAAAACTAATATCCAACCTGCATTGACGAAAACGAAAAGCTGCGAGAAACAGAAAATGACGATTGACGAGAAAGACTTCAACAAAATAGCGGATGAACTTGCTTCCGGAGAAGCAGGCGCTCAAGGCACGGAAACGTCCGGGACAAGGGCGGAGATCGACCGCGGGAAAAACGCGAACGATCAGCTCCGTCATATACTCGGTGCGGCATCAGGGCAGGTCGACGGCGACGGAACTCCGGAGCAGGACAACGCCGCGGACTCCGCCAACGCCGCAGATTCCGCCGATGCTGCGGACTTAGCCAACACCGCGGAAGACACCGTTGACCACTTTGACCCCGCCGGCGCTGAAGCCCCGGATCCCTCTCTCGTAAACTGGGCAAAGCAGATGTGGCGAACTCCCGGCACCGCCTACGACAGCAGAAACAGCACGTACATCGAACCGGCGACCGTAAAAAAAGACGGAGCAGCCAGAGCCGTACGCACTGCCCTCATAACGATCCTCTGCCTCGCCGTCGGAATCGTTGCCGCGCTGCAATTCAAGACCATCGCCTCAAAAACCGCCTCCGAACCTGACTCCGAAGAACAGATAAAAGAACTCCTCAGCACTATAAACAACATGCACTCCGAACTCGGATCGCTCGAAGCCGAAAGAGACGAACTGCAAAACAGACTCGACCTCGTAGAACAATCCTCACAGGACGAGCAGATCGCTTCGCTGCGCGACGAACTGAACCGCGTACGAACGTTCGCCGGACTTACGAGCGTAAAAGGGCGCGGAATACACATACAGCTGAACTTCACGGAACGCACGAACATAAACAGCATACAAAACAGGCTCCTGCTGCTCATAAACGAACTGCGCGCGAGCGGAGCGCAGGCCATCAGCATCAACGGAATAAGGATACTCGGAATGACCGAAATACGCGTTGTCAGCGACCAGTACATATCGGTAGGCGCGCGGCAGCTCGTTGCCCCGTACGATATTTACGCGATCGGAGAGGCGTCAAATCTCTACAGCGGCATCACGATGGGCGGCTCGGGAATAGTGTTCCAGATCCGCGATCTTTCGGGGACAACGTGCACCTGGGACATTCAGGAAAATATCATCGTCAATGCGGCTTCGGACGAAGACATAAAAACGGATCTGCTGACGTCAAATCCTTAATGACGGAAGCGGGGCAGGCGAATTAAAATGGACACAGTTTACAAACAGATAGAAGCGGAATACGGAGCGGGCGAACATATATGTGCGCTCGCCGAGGAATGCGAAAAACAGATAAAAGACGTATTTGAAGAAATTGACCGCGTAAGAGATTACAATCAGTTAAAAGTGCTGCGGAGCATGCAGAAAAACGGGCTTGCGGAGAGGCATTTCAATTTTGCTACAGGCTACGGGTACGCGGATATCGGGCGCGACATACTTGATAAGATCTACGCGGACACTTTCCGCTGCGAAGACGCACTCGTGCGAAGCCAGTTCGTATCCGGAACGCACACGCTCTCGGTAGCCCTCTTCGGAGTACTGAGACCGGGCGATACGGTCGTTTCGGTGACCGGAAAACCGTATGACACGCTCGAAGAAGTGCTAGGTATCAGGGGCGGAGAAGACGAAGGCTCGTTAAATGATTTCGGCATAAAATACAAACAGGTCGATCTGCTGCCGGGCGGAGAACCTGACTTTGAAAGAATAGCGGACGCTGTGAAAGGCGCGAAGCTCGCGATAATGCAGCGCTCCCGCGGATACAGCTTAAGAGGGGCAATAAACGTAAAAACGCTCGGAAAGATCGCGCGCGCGGTAAAAGAGGCTTCACCGGAGACACTCGTCATGTGCGATAACTGCTACGGCGAATTCGTTGACGTCATCGAACCGGCCGAAGAAGGCGTGGATTATATTGCCGGCTCACTTATCAAAAATCCGGGCGGCGGACTCGCGCTCAGCGGAGGATACATAGCAGGAAAAGCGGATATCATAAGAAAATGCGCGAACAGATTGACCGCGCCCGGCCTCGGGAAGCACGTCGGAGCCTCGCTGGGGAATAACAGGGCGATGCTTCAGGGATTTTATTTTGCCCCGCATATCACCGCCGAAAGCCTGAAAGGCGCCGTATTCACGGCACGCCTTTTTGACCGTCTCGGATATGACACGTCTCCGGCTTTTGACGCAAAACGCTCCGACATCGTTCAGACGGTAACGTTCGGATCGCCCGAAAAATTATCCGAATTCTGCCGGATGATACAAAAAGCCGCTCCGGTCGATTCGGACGCCGTGCCGATCGCAGACGACATGCCCGGATACGAAGCGCAGGTCATTATGGCAGCCGGAAATTTCGTACAGGGCGCGTCAATAGAATTAAGCGCGGACGGACCTATGGCCCCGCCTTACACGGCGTTCATGCAGGGGGGTCTCACGTATTTCAACATAAAGTTAGGGGCAATTCTTGCGGCGGATGCGCTTGAAAAGCTCGGATGAAGAATCGGATCAATAAGTTGTTTTTACAAAAGAGGAAATTATGGCGAACGACGGTACAAACAAAAAAAGCGGAGAGATCCGGCTCGTAAAAGTAAATTCCAGAGAAAAAAGCAACAAACGCTACGACGCGTTCGGGTATGAAATACCTGAAGAAGCGCCTGAACGTAACGCGCGCACAGACGGGGCAGCGGAATACAGAGACGGATACGCAAACGAAAACACCGGCGCCGGTTCCGGTATTACTGCGCCGGGACACCGCTATAACGCCGATATAAGAGCCGCTATAGAAAGCGGGGCGCACCGCAGACCTGCAGAAAATAATAACGCCCAGCGCGGGTACAGGGACGGGGCCGGAAGAACAGTAAGAACCGGCGAAAGCACTTATACGGTCGGAGAAAGGACGCGTGACAGCCGGGCTGAAACACGTGACGTAAGACCGTCTGCCGAACGCGAAAGAAGCGACGGGACGTGCTCCGGAACAGGCAGAAACCGCTACAGCCACGTAAGCAGCCGAAACCGTTACGACGAAGAGCTACGTGAGAGCGGCGCCGAAAAGACGGCCAGGCAGGAAAATCCGAACGACCGCAGGCGCCGGAAAGCAGATGAGCCTTCGTCACACGTAAAGAGCAAAGAAAAAGACGATGCGAAGAAAAAGAAACGCAGATCCGAGGCTCGCAAAGAAAGAATAAAGCAGGAAGAGGCGCAGCGTGAAGCGGAGCGCGAAGCGGCAAGGAAGGCAGAAGAAAAAAAGCCGCTCACAGCGCACGAAAAACGCCGGAATATAGTAAAAGCGAAGCGCAGGCAGACAGTGGGCAATATCTTCAAAGTGATTGCCGTCGTGCTCGTCGTTGCGCTCATAATAGTTCTTATAACCGTAAATTCCAAAAAAGGCGACGGCATTAATACCCAGTTCGTTTCCACCGGATATATCGAGGACGCCGCATACGGTAAGCTTTCGTTCCTGCGCGCTGAAACGCCAGTATATTCGGCATTCTCCGGCGTGTTTATGCCGAGCGTTAACGAAGGCGACAGAGTGGGTAAAAATACGGTCATAGGGCACGTCGTAAAAGCGGAGTATTCAGACGCGCTTTCCGAATTGAAAGAAGTAGAAAGCAAGATCTACGCCGCCCAGAAAGCATCCGCGTACGTTGACGCCGGAAAGACAGGCGAGATGTTCGCGCTGGAAAATGCGATCGACAACGAGTTCGATTATCTTTCTAAACTTGCCATGGCCGGAACGCTTTCAGGATACCACCAGAGCTTTTCGAGGCTCGACGAGCTGTTTTCTCAAAAAAACGAACTCGAAATGAACGCCGACAATGCAGATACCTACATTTCCGGCCTTCAGAAAGAGCGCAATTCGATCCTTAACAGAATCTCCTCGTCAATGCACGAGATCCGCGCCAACACGTCCGGCATTATCTCGTTCAGATGCGACGGGAACGAAGGACGCGTTACTGAAGCCGCCAAAGCGATGGAGACAAGGATCGCCAATACAAATTTCACGTCGATGCAGTCGAGCACGTTGACCGACGGAGAACTTGCCGCCGTAACGCTGCCTGAAGGGGAAATGCACGTTTCTTCCGGCACGGGCGTCAGCAACGGCAGCGTCGTGGCAAGGATCGCCGCCGAAAATACTTATTATGTGACTATCCCTGTAGATCCGGCTTCGCACCATATTTCGAGCGGCGCGATGGCAGAGATCTACGTGACAGCGGACAATATTAAGTTTGACGCGGAGACGGTGGGTGTGTACTATTCCGGGGATGAGGCTATGGCCGTATTCAAAGCTTCGCGCGCGCTCGACGGGACGATCTCGCTGCGTACCGAAGACGGCCGGATCGTGTTTTCGCACGTGGAAGGACTTAAAGTTCCGCTCAGAGTGCTTTCGGAGTGGGATACCGCCGGAGTGACCGCGCGCCTTACGATACTGCGCTCGGGATACATCCGCTATGCGTACGTAAACGTTCTCGGGCGGGACAACGACTATGCCATAATAAACAGCCGTTCGTTCCTTGACGACGGTACGGGCGTGGGTGTCCGCGAAAATGACGAGTACGTGGTCAATTATGAAAAGGTGTATGAAGGGCAGGGGATCTGATTGTCCATCGCGGATAATATTCGAGAGATAAAAGCTGAAGTACAGGATGCGCTCCGTGCTTCCGGACGGAGCGACGACGTTACGCTGGTCGCGGTGACTAAATATTCCGGGGCGGAAGCGGTGCTCGAGGCGGCATTAGCCGGGCAGACCGAGTTTGCGGAGAACCGTGTCCAGATGCTTATGGAGAAGCTTCACGCGCTCGACGAGATGCGGGCTTCCGGAATCGAAGTGCCTGAGATAAACTGGCACCTCATCGGGCATCTTCAGACTAATAAAGTAAAATATATCATCGGCAAAGTCAAACTGATCCACTCTGTCGACAGCCTTAAACTTGCGCAGGAAATATCTTCAAGAAGCGTAAAAGCGGGCGTCGTGACGCGGATATTGATCGAGGTCAACGTTTCGGGAGAGGAGAGCAAGTCCGGCGTGAGGCCCGAAGATGCGGAGGCGCTCGCCGTGTCGTGCGCGTCGCTTCCGGGAATCATTGTCGACGGGTTGATGACAATGGCTCCGAAAGATGCGGAATTGCCGGTTTTGGAAGAAATTTTTTCTAAAACGCGCAAATTATTTGTTGACATAAACAATAAAAACCTTTATAATCTTTCTATGACTACCCTCTCGATGGGTATGAGCGCGGATTTTGTTACCGCAGTGAAATGCGGCTCTAATATGATTCGCGTAGGGCACAGGGTCTTCGGTTGAGGACCGTGCGCCGGTCATAATATTTTACAAAAGAGCTTTTAGGATTTACTTAAGATAAGGAGGCTATTTCGATGGCAGAAGTATTTTCACGCTTCAAAAATTTCCTTGGTTTTGGCAGCGGGAACACCGCACCGGATACGGACGAGTATTATGAAGACGACGTAGACGAGAAAGCCAGCATCGCCGATTCGGAAGACGAGTACACCGTTATTACGAAAGACCGCTACAGCCGTGTAAGCGCTCAGTCTAACGCTAATTCCGGCGCGCGTGCGTCTGTTCGTGAGTCTGCTCCGGAAAGACACGCCGAGCATACTGAGAAAGTCGAAAAAACTGGCGAGAAGTCCGGTAAAGTCATTAACATGGGTGTTAATTCCAACCTTCGCGTCGTTCTTTCCAAGCCGGCTTCGTTTGAAAATTGCGAAGCGATCTGCTCTCATTTGAGAGGCCAGATGACGGTCGTGCTCAATCTCGAATTCGTTCCTGAAGTTGGCGACCGCAGACGTATTTTTGACTTCGTTTCCGGCTGCTGCTACGCTCTTGATTGCAGCATCCAGCGCGTTTCGGATCTGATCTACGTTATTGCTCCTTCGAACGTCGACGTGCTCGCTGAAGTTACTGACGAAGAAGAGGATACGGCAGCATATTCGGCTTTTTAATATAACCGGGCTGATAGATATAACGTTCGGAAAGTTTTAATTCCTGTTGGAGCTTTCTGCTGATTTGAGGCACCCGTTCGGCGGGGGTCAGAGGTTTTGTACGCATGGCGGGGCATGACAGCAATAAAATAATTTCGGAAGCGGTCAAGCTGGCTGTCGCAGTTGCTATTTTTCTTGCGGCAGGGCTTTTGGGGCTTGCTGCGTCAAGGATAATTGTCGGTGCGGATGTGTATAAGCAGGTTTTCCGCCTTGTGGTGCTGCCTGTTTGCGCTTTTATTGCCGGGTTCTCGTCGCTTATGGCGGTGAAGAAGGCAGGCTGGTGTCTGATCGCCGCCGTCGTTACCAACGCGGTCGTTTTTATTGTCGTGATGGGTTTTTCGTGGACGGTCTTCCTTTGGAACCTGCTTTATTTTTTCAGCAGCCTGCTCGGGCTCTTGATCGCGTATATCGCTCTTACGCATAAAAATTAAATCAAATCAGACAGAAGACGTCAGATGTAATATATTACAAATAAGAGCTATGGAATTTCAGAAGATCCCATAGCTCTTTGTTATTGCTAAAAAGTTTGAAAAAATCGCGTCATCAGCGGCTCAGAGTATCATATCAGCAAGAACAGGCTTAAGCTTGCGGTAAAACCAGTAAAATCCGAGATCGTTCGGATGGCACGTGTCCACTGTGGCCGCCCAGAGCTCGTCGTCTTCGAAAAGAGAAAAGCCGTCGATAAACCTTATGTGCTTATCGCCCTCGGAAACAGCGCGTTCATACGTTCCGCGCACCACTTCCGCACGCTTAAGATTTTGTTCATATGCATCCGGATTGATATTGCGGCCGTCCGGTTTTGACAATAAAATGATCGGCAGCTCCGGGTTCTTTTCGCGAATGATCTTGTAGAAGGGGTAATGCGTACGGCTCAGGTGGTCAATGTCAGGTGCGTTGTGGTCGTAATCGAGCACGAATGCCTTCATTGACAGCCCGGCAATATATTCCGCGATCACTTTTTCGCCACGCGCCGAGCCCGAGAAGCCGAGATTAACGACGTCAATATCGAGGCCTCTTGACAGCATGTTCTGATACGCGTTTCCCGGCCTTGACGCGCATCCGCCCTGTGTTATCGACGAACCGTAGAAGACGACGGGACGGGGGACAGAGTACTGTCCGGGGGTCTCCAACGACGAGTTTTCACGGACGCCGACGTATAACTTTGTAACGTTGTTGTATAGCGGGAAATAAATGATCAGGTCCTGCATGCCGCCCGGAGACAGCAATACGCTTTCATATCCGTGAGCCGAGCCCAGCGGAGGCACGAACGTGCCGGCAAATTCCTGTATCCCGTCCTTCACGCGGTAAAGGTCAAAGCCGGATGTGCCTGTGAACGGCATATGCGAAAAAGCGCACATAACATCCCATTCGGCGTGAATGGCAACGTACGGCGAGTCTGTCCTGAGTCTGAGGCGGATCCCTGCTGTATTCGTCGCAAGTGCGGCAACGCCCGGATTGGCTTCTTCCGCTATTTTTTGAGGCAGCCTTCTGAACGGCCCGTCGCCGCAGTTTCCGCATGCGCCGTAGAGATTGAACCAGGCGTCCCCGGCACCGTACCATTTAACGTCAGGCAGTTCGAGCGTCTCGGGAACAAGCAGATTTTTATCGATCTCTGAAATTTTCCTTATCATATATGTCTATAATTATATATTACACTTTATACTGCGGTGCTCACGCGCAGACTCAAAAAGAAGGTCTACGACGTGCATCAGCCTGATCTCTTCTTCAGGAGTAACGATCAGAGAAGCAGTGCCGCGAATCGTTGCCACAACGTTCTTGTAAAAATCGCACCAGTCGGTATGCACTTCGGGCAGAGGCAGCTCGCGCGTGGTCTCGCGGGGGCGGGGGGCCATTGTCCGCGTAGGACCGGCCTCGGTATAAACGATCTCTTCGCTCCAGCCGAGATCCTTCTCGTCAGCAAGTTCAACCATCTTACCGTTGCAAGCCCAGTCGTTGACAACGGCTGTGCCGTCGGTGAGGCTCATATGCCAGCGGGGGAGAGGAATAAAGCAGTTAGTGGAGACCTCGATCATTGCCCAAAGACCGTCTTCAAATTTAACGTAAAGTTTGCAGTTATCGTCAACGCCCTGAGAGTACACCTCGAAGAGCTCTGCTTTTACCTCGACTACAGGATTCTTATCCATCCACATCAGCTGGTCGAGCAGGTGGATACCCCAGTCGAGCAGCATTCCGCCGCCGTTTTCAGCTCTGCCGCGCCACCCTGAGAGCACACGTTTGGAGCCCTGCACACGGCTCTCTACAAAGTACGGTTTTCCCAGACGCTTAGTGTCATAAATGTTTTTAATGATCACAAAATCCTTGTCCCAGCGCCTGTTCTGGTGTACGGTGAAAACTTTTCCGACACGTTTCGCGACTGCCAGCACTTCGAGCAGCTCGCCGCAGTTCATCATTACAGGTTTTTCGCAGACAACGTTTTTCCCCGCTTCGAGGGCGGCAATAGATATAGGCTTGTGGAAATTGTTCGGGGTGGCAACGAGCACCAGCTCTATTTCGGGATCTGCAAGCAGTTCTTCGCGGCTCCCGTATGCGATCAATCCGTTCTGGCGGGCAGCTTCCTGCCGCGTTTCCTGTACGTCGTAAACGCCTTTTACCTCAAGGCATTCGATCCGGTCGCGGATGTTGCTGTAGTGATATGACCCCATGCCTCCGAACCCGATTATTCCCATCTTCATTTTCATATGTTCCTCCCGGGGCGTCCGCAATATGTTGGGCCGGACGTCCTTTTTTATGGCAATAGAATACATCATCTTGTGATTATTTGCAAGCATTATATGTATGTATGGCAATAATTATCCATCTGTCATTTGCGTCCCGCTACTTGCGATCCGTCAGATCGAATCAAACACCGACGAGATGCCGTCCTTATCGATCGTTCCTTTGGCAATAAGTATGTCTGCGAGCGATTCGACGGAAGCGCGGTGCTCGTTAAGAAGAAGCTTTGCCCGGTCGAACTGACCGCGGATGATACCGTCGACAGCTTCAAAGACTGCGGTAGAATCCCTGTCCTTGTCCTTAAGAAAACGGGCGGCAAAGCCGAGAGGAGACATACCGTTGTCCTCGACCATGCGGCGGGCGAGATCCATTGCCGACGAAAGATCCGACGAGCCGCCGTCAGAGTAGGAACCCAGGAAAACTTCCTCCGCCGCGAGACCTGCGAGCAGCACGCAAATAGAATTCTCGTAATCGGAAGCGATACGCAGATATTGCGCCCGCGGCTTGTGCTGAACGTAGCCGAGCACGCCTCCCGCAGACGTCTCTACCGTAATGCGCTCGATGTCATCGCCGGCATTCAAAAGCCGTCCGATAAAAGCGTGACCGGACTCATGGATCGCGACCCGGCGATTCTCGGCATCCTTGATCGAGCCGGGCAGGATCATAAGCTCGTTGTTCGGCAGAAACTCGATGATCTCATTGACGTCCGGAATGCTGTTTTCGTCAATATTTGAAAGCTCGGGGTCGGACAGCGTTGACCGCTTCTGAAGCGTAAGCTGGTAGAGTTTGTCAACAAAACGGCCGTTTCCGAGATTTTCAACGTTATGGAAATACTGCATAATGCTCTTGATTTTCGGCCTGCATGACTCTTTAACGCTAAGCTTGCTCTGCTTCATTTTCAGGAAAAACATATCGGCGAGTTCATCCTCGGAATAATCCTCAAAATGGAACGTGTACCCCACGCGGGAAGCGATACCGGGATTCGACGCGATAAAGCGAGCCATTTCAGCCTTATAACCGGCAAAGATGATCACCAGATTATCGCGCTTATCCTCCATCGCCTTAACGAGCGTCGCCAGCGCCTCTTCGCTGTACGAATCGCCCTTCCCGCTCGGTGCAAGCGAGTACGCCTCGTCGATAAACAGCACGCCTCCGAGAGCCTTTTCGATCACGCTGTAAGTTTTCGGAGCGGTCTGGCCGAGATATTCACCGATCAGATCCTTCTTCTCGCACTCGACCAGTTTATTTTCCTTGAGAATGCCCACGTCGTACAGCGCCCGCGCGATCAACCTCGCGACGGTCGTTTTACCGGTACCGGGATTTCCCGTGAAGACCATATGCATATTGCCGGCCTTGAGCTGGATGCCGTTGTCCTGCGCAGCCTGGCGGTAACGCGCGAAATCGTAAAACCGGCGCACAGAAGACTTAATATTGTCCAGCCCGATAAGCTGATCGAGCTCCTCCATAAAGTTCTTTCGCTTTACACCCGAAAGGTCCTGCGGGAAACAAAATTCATTCTTCTGGACCATATAATTTGCGATATATTCGGCCAGCGACCTGTTCTTAAACGGAAAGGCGCCGACGTTGAACGTGAAATACTCCTTAAATTGCTCCCGCGCGTCGTCGGGCATCGGTTTTCCGAGCTTATCGCGGACAATTTCGCAGAAAATATCGTATATTTCGTCGATCGTTTTGTCGCGGATAATGATCTTATTATTGTTGAAGAAGATCTGGAGCGAAGGGGAGAGGTCGAGGAAATCCTGTATGTCGCTCTCGGTGCCGGCAAGCAGTATGAATCTGTGCAGCTTGAATTCGGATATTTCGGTGATGAAATGCTCGGCCTGGCGACGGGCGGGTTCGCCGTAGTCGTTCGGCGCAGACCGGTACGCTTTTGTGAATTCTGAAAGCCCGGTAATGAGGTATACGGTATCGTCCTGCAGATGCGTATAGTTCATCGGCATATACCGCGGGTGCGAATCGACGGTGGCGAGATTCTGCATAAGGTCCATTGCCGTGAATTTAGTGTACGTGTTATGGATGCCGAAACGCAGCTGGATATTCTCCGCCACGGCCTTAACTTTCTCGGCAACTTCCTGCCTGTCGTTGCCCGCAACGAAACCGTAGTACGAACCACCCTGGAGTTCAGGCGCTTTTGATTCTGAAGCGGCGATCCGTTCGCGGTACTCTTTATACTTGTCCGGTGTTTCAAGCAGCTTGAGAATCATCAGGTAACGCATTTTTTCGGCGTCGGCAGGAGTATATTTCTGGGCAACGGTGTTTTCCAGACTGCTTGAAATGAATGCGTTGAGCGCCTGGTTTTTCCAGTTTTCGGTGCGTCCGGCGGTCAATTTTGTGTTTGTGTAGTCGGAGATCATCAGCGGGAAGTTCTGATCCTGCGAGTATCCGACGTCGTATGCGTAGTCGTCAATTTTTTGGCGTATCTCGTCTATGGTTTTAAGTGGCATTACCGGCAGTTCCGACGGATCGTATTCGAGTTCGGGCAGAGGTCTTTTGCTGTTCAGTATGCCGTCGATCTTATCTTTGTTTCTGAAGTATTCCTGGCGCTGTCTGATGAATTCGTCCGGTTTATACGTCTGCAGGTATTTGTAGTACGCTGCGAGCGCAGGTCTGCACGGGATCCCTCTGTTGCATATTTTGCAGTTCCAGTCGCCGCGCACGGATATTTCGGTTTCCGGTTTAACCATCGTGCAGGGTAGGAAGAAGGAGTAAGGCTTTTTCGGGTTGATCCAGAGGCCGCTGTTTTTTGCGGAGAGGTCAAAAGGGTTTCCTTCCTGATGGGCAATTTCGGGGAACTGGTCGGAGTCGCACATTATGCGGTTGAATCTGACGGCAATGTCTCCGTCTTCGTCCAGTTCGTCGGCGAGGACGATCGCGTCTGCGCATTCTTTTACCCAGCGCATCATCTGTGCCGGTATCATGCTGAAATCTTCCCTGAGATGCCAGTCAATGTCTGAGAGCTTGTTTGGACCGGTCTGCTTACCGCTGTTTTCTATTTCTTCGTCTTTTTCGGGGTCAATGACCTTTAGCTCATCTTTTCTGCCTCTTTTCCGGTTTTTTCCGATATTTCTGCGCAGTGTCTGCGGATGTAATTTTACAATAACCTGTGACATTATGCAACGGGGTCGCTGATGGCTGGTGAAACGGGGGACAGAGACCGGTTCGCGCCGGGCCCGCCCGTTCTGCCATAATAAGGCGGGCCTGTTATTACGCTTCTTGGGGGATATTTCCGGACTTCAGCAGGACTTTTCCGGGGCGGGTGAAGTCCGGAAATATCCGGAAATATTGCGTAATAACGTTCTTTGGAGAACGCGCGAACCGGTCTCTGTCCCCCGTTTCACCAGCCGTCACGAAAAAATAATGTTGACATCTTAATTCCGGGTGACTATAATACGTTCCGCAAGTTAGCAGAGGCTAACTTGCGGCTTATTTGTTCGATTTGAAGCAAAGGACGTGATGAATTTGATGCCGCTTAGCTACGCAAAAGCAGGAGAGGAAAATGTTGTCCTCAAAGTCGGAGGAAGTCCGGAAGTAAGACAGCACCTCGAAAACTTAGGGTTCTGCGCCGGAACTGTTGTCACCGTGATCACCCAGCTGAACGGAAATCTGATAGTAAAAGTGAAAGAATCAAGGATTGCCATCAACGAAGAAATGGCGCGCAAAATTATGATCTGAAATATCAAAAGGAGGCAGGAAGTTGATGAAAACATTGAAAGAAGTTAAAGTAGGGGAGACAGCGAAAGTGGTGAAACTCCACGGCGAAGGCGCAGTACGCAGAAGAATCATGGACATGGGCATCACAAAGGGAGTTGAAGTTTACGTACGCAAACTTGCCCCGCTGGGAGATCCGATCGAAGTTAACGTCAGGAATTATGAACTTTCGATCCGCAAAGCGGACGCGGAAATGATCGAAGTAGAATGAAAGAAAGGGACTGAGGGGAACGAAGCAAAACGCTTCGATTTTATTTGGCGGCGAGTTAGCACAAACTAACTCTTTTGAATGCCGGTGAGTTAGCTGATGCTAACGACGCTTCCCGCAACTGTCTCCAGTCTCAACGTCAACATTATTGTAAGTGATGGAACAAATAGAAAACAATCTGAAAGGACGCGAAAACATGGATAAAATTCGCATTGCCCTCGCGGGCAACCCTAACAGCGGAAAAACGACGCTGTTCAACGCATTGACCGGCGCAAACCAGTTTGTCGGCAACTGGCCCGGCGTTACGGTCGAGAAAAAAGAAGGAAAACTGAAGAAAAACGACAACGTAACGGTGACGGACCTCCCGGGCATATATTCATTGTCCCCGTACACATTAGAAGAAGTCGTAGCCAGAAACTACCTGATCGAAGAGCGTCCCGACGCGATCCTCAATATTGTCGACGGCACTAACCTCGAGCGTAACCTCTACCTCACGACGCAGCTCACCGAACTCGGCATCCCGGTCGTAATGGCCATAAACATGATGGACGTCGTGAAAAAGAACGGCGATAAAATAAACGTCAGCGAGCTTTCGCGCCATATGGGCTGCAAAATAGTGCAGATATCGGCACTTAAAGGCGACGGCGTCGAGGAAGCAGCAAAAGCAGCGATCGAAGCGGCAAAAGCAACCAAAACCGTTCCGCAGCACTCTTTCTCCGGTCCGGTCGAACATGCTCTTGCGCACATCGAAGAAGCGGTCGTCCACGACCTGCCCGAAGAGCAGCAGCGCTGGTACGCGATAAAAGTGTTTGAACGCGACGAAAAAGTCCTGGAAAAACTGCACATTGACCCCGCAACAAAAGAGCACATCGAAGCCGATATACAGGCTGCCGAGAAGGAACTTGACGACGACGCAGAATCGATCATTACGAACGAGCGTTACATATACATCGGAAACATTATTAAATCCAGTTACGAAAAGAAAGACAAGAGCAATCTCACGACTTCGGATAAGATCGATAAAGTCGTTACGAACCGCTGGCTGGGCCTCCCGATATTCGCCGTAATTATGTTTCTCGTCTATCTGATCGCGATGGTCGGTCCCGGCGCATGGGCGACAGACTGGGCGAACGACGGCCTGTTCGGTGACGGCTGGTTCCTGTTCGGCATAGGCAGAAAAGCGTACGATGCTAAATCGGAAGAGTACGCCGACGCGCTTACCGCGGTCAATGCATTCCTTCCCGAGGACGGGCAGCTCGACCCCGAAGCGGAAGATTTCGACGCGGAGGCGGCAATTACCGCGCTCAGAAGCGTTGCGGCAGGCGATCCTGTCGAGATAGAGATAGAAGACGAAGAAACGCTTTCCACCGAAACGGCAAAAGTGTATTACGACAGCGTTCCGGAAGCTGACGACGAGGCGTTCGGCGTATCGTTTAAGGACGGGCTCGCATATTTTGAGGAACATTCTGATTTTGAAGCTCCCGATCCGAAAGCAGACGGACCGTGGGTGCCCGGCGTTCCCGTGATCGTAGGAGGCTGGCTCGAAGCGGCTAACGCTCCCGCCTGGCTGCAGGGGCTGATCGTTGACGGAATAATCGCCGGCGTAGGTGCCGTGCTCGGATTCGTTCCTCAGATGCTCGTGCTCTTCCTGCTGCTCGCGTTCCTTGAGGCGTGCGGATATATGGCGAGGATCGCATTCGTACTTGACCGCGTGTTCCGCCGCTTCGGACTTTCCGGTAAATCATTCATCCCGATGCTCGTAGGCGTGGGCTGCGGCGTTCCCGGCGTAATGGCTTCGAGGACAATAGAGAATGAGCGCGACCGCCGTATGACGATCATGACGACAACGTTCATTCCGTGCGGCGCGAAAGTTCCGTTTATCGCGATGATCGCAGGCGCAATTTTCGGCGGCTCGCCCTGGATCGCGACGTCCGCGTATTTCATCGGTATGGCGGCAATAATCATCTCCGGCGTTATGCTTAAGAAGACAAAAATGTTCGCGGGCGAACCTGCTCCGTTCGTAATGGAGCTCCCCGCATACCACTGGCCTACCGTCGGCAACGTGCTTCGTTCGATGTGGGAGCGCGGCTGGTCATTCATCAAAAAAGCATTCACGATCATACTTCTCTCCACGATACTCGTTTGGTTCACAACGTATTTCGGCTGGATCGACGGCAAATTCGGCATGCTTGATGAGTCTCAGATCGAATATTCGATCCTCGCGGCGATCGGCAAACCTCTTTCATATCTGTTCGTTCCTCTGGGTTGGGGCAACTGGCAGGCGGCTGTTTCTTCTGTCACAGGTCTTGTTGCCAAAGAGAACATCGTCGGTACGATGGGTATTATTTACGGAGGCGGAGAACTTTCGAAATATGCGGCGATCAGCGCGGCTTTCACGAAGCTTGCCGGTTTCTCGTTCCTTGTTTTCAACCTGCTCTGCGCGCCCTGCTTTGCCGCTATCGGCGCGATCAAGCGCGAGATGAACAACGCAAAGTGGACCTGGTTCGCAATCGGATATCAGACGCTGTTTGCATACGCCGTCAGCCTCATGATCTATCAGATCGGAAGCATTTTCACAGGACACGTGAATGTTGTAGGCCTGATAGTATCCATCGCTCTGCTGGCAGGAATGGTATATATGCTCTTCTTCAGGAAATACAAAGAAGCTACGAAGCTGAGCGTGAAGGTGAAATAACAGGCGAACCGAATGATGGCATGAATTTTGGGTCTTATGCGAACCGAATGATTGAGGGAGGCGCATATTATGTTTGAATGGATCTCGGCGAATATAGGGACAATAATTGCGATAGTGATCGTCGCTCTGATCGTTGCCGCGGCTGTGTTCGTGCTTGTCAGGGACAAGAAGCGGGGGAAGTCGATATGCGGCTCAAGCTGCGGCGGAGGATGCGCAAATTGTCCGATGCACGGCTCATGTCATAAGAAATAAGAAATATAACAAGAAACACCAACGAACGCCGCCCGGATATCGGTCTCCGATTTCCGGGCGGCGTTCTGTATGCGCTCTGCCTGCGCAATATCCTGGCAGGAATAATCTATCCCTTCCGTCAAATTCAAGTCAGATAGTGTTTAACGCTCATCATTCCGTCCGTGAAGGAAACGTCTGCGCAGGCGCCCGAAATAAGCGGCATAGACGGCGGTAAATGACCGAGGTCGGCATCGAGGATAACCGGTACGCCCAGGTCGCCCAAAGCGGCTAAAACGGCCTCCTGAGGGCCTTCAGAGCCGAACCGGTCATCGATCTCGTACGGGCGGCCTACGATAAACCCCGAAACGTGCCTGAACCAGCCTGCGGAACGTAATTGCCACAAAGCCCGCCTTATACCCATTGTCAGAAGATCGCACGCCTCAACGAACCATATGATCCCGTCGGAAGCATATTTTTCCGCGAACGCTGGGGCGTCTCCCCAGGGCGTTCCTGCCAGATTTATCAATGAATCGAGGCAGCCTCCTATGAGCCTTCCCGAGAAACTGAGCGCTCTTACGCGAAAACCGTCGCCAGAAACAGCGAACGTGCCGTTAGGTTCGGTAAGATTGTACGGTGCGAACGGATCCTCTTCGGATTTCAGACTCTCCCGTTCCCAGAGCGGATAGCTTTTGACTGTAAGTTTTTCGCCGCGAAGAATCGACAGTGCGTCGTTAAGTGACGCGTGAAGTGTGCGTGCGCCGAATGCCGGTGCGTTGGGGCCGTAGACCGCGGCGGTATCGCACAGCAGGGGAAGGGTGAAGGTGAGATTTGTATTGTCCGAATAACCCATAAACCATTTTGGCTTCGAGCCTCGTATTGCCCCGAAATCAACGTACGGAAGGTCTTCGCACATCGTCTCGCCTCCGCCGCATGAAATCACGGCGGAAATATTGCCGTCCGTAAGGAATTCGTTGATCTCCGCACCGCACTTTTCTGGAGTGTTGCTCTTTCCGACGCCTTCCGCCGCGAAGCAGTTGGGGCCGCAGACTGTTTTGAAGCCCATGGCGCCGAAGCGCTCGATGGAAGTTTTAAAGCAGCTAACGTAAGGCTCTGTGGCGCAGCCGAACGAGGGAGCAATGAAACCGATCCTGTCGCCCGGTTTTATAAAATCGGGATATCTCATATCAGACCTCCGCCTGCGGCATCTTTGAATCCTTCTGTCGCATGAACACCATCAGCGGGGCGTCCGCGTCGCATATATGAATGCGTGTCGTAAGCACACCGTTTTCTATGCTGATCTCATTGAATAATCTGAAATCGCGTTCAGAAAGGTCCGCGGGGGTAATGAACATTGACTCCGGCGAAGTTTTCAGGGCACATACGTGGATCCTGCACTCGAGCTGAACAAAATTCCCTCCGACCGTGTATCTCATATTGTCCCCGTCAAAGTCGAGAAAACAGTTTTGCTTCGTTCCTTTCGGTTCCTGCTTTACCCACCTGCCGGCAATAACGTCCAGCATCGTATCGTCAAGGACGGTTATGTAGTCGAACGGTCCGTGGTCAACTTTATTGAGCGTGTACTTTTCAGGCCCCATTATGGTGTAGAAATAGTCGAGCTCCAGGCGGCCGTCAATATAAGTGAGTTTTTTTATCATTGTCATCGGATCGCCGTCCGCCGCTCTTGAAAGCACGCCGTCGGCGAGGCTGATCTCAGTCTCTTTTCCTTTCTCGAGCGCCTTGGCGTCGTACGATACGGTTGTTTTCAGAAGCGGCCTGCGGTGGTAGTCGAGTACCGTCATTTCAGCATTGCGAATTTCTATATAATAGTGGTACCCTTCTTCCCAGTATCCGTTAAGCTTTTCAGAATATTTCATAAGTACTTCTCCGTTTCAGCGATAGTATAAGTATTACGCACGAGGCGATCTTTAGCGCATCTCCCGGCAGGAAGGGAAGAACGCATACGGTTATTGCCGCGGTCAATGTGCTTCCTGTTACCGCGCAGAACCATGCCGTTCCTATAGCGTACAGCACAGCCGTGCCCGCTATACACAGCGAGGTCAATGCAACCGCCCTTATCCACAGCTTTTTTGCCGCAAATAACGTACCGAGTCCGCAGATGGCTGCCAGGGGCATATATCCGATCAGGAATCCGCCGGTGGGTCCCGCGATAACTCCTATTCCGCCGCGAAAGCCTGCGAATACCGGCAGACCGGCCATACCGAGAAGCAGATAGACCGCAGCTGAGGCAGTGCCGCGTACCGGTCCGAGAAAGGCGCCTGCAAACATTACCGCCAGCGTCGCGAGCGATATCGGAACGGGACCGATCGGGATCGAAAGCGGTGAAAAAACACATATAAGCGCCGCCGTCATGGCGGTCAGCGTAAGCTGTTTAACTCTTAAAGAAGCAGTTTTTGAATTCATTAGAAATTGCCGCCGTTCCAGCCCCAGTCAGGAGTGTGTCTGAACTCTACGTAAACGTTTTTCCCGGGGATACCGAGCTGCTCTTTCATGATATCGCACGCAGCGCGCGTAAAAGCCTCGGAGTTAGACGGGTTTGCGCTTCCCAGAATGTCGACGGCAATATGCGCGCCGTCTTCCAGCTTATTGCCGGCAAAATACAGCGTGTATCCGTCGATGATACCCACCATCGTGTAGGCTTCAGGTTTCCCGATCACAGCCATTGCCTCTCCGAAGCGGGATTTGACCGCATCTCTCTGTGCATCCGTAAGTTTTTTAGTTGTTCTGATGTCAACAATGGCATTTTAAACGCCGCCTTTCTGTATTATATGTGGTTTGTTTTATAATATTCAATAAATTCAGCAGGGGTCAATACATGTGGATCTTCCGGGAAATGCTTCTTATTTCCTGTAACCAGTTTTGCATCGCAATAGTCAGCGACATTTGGTAAAAAGGCGGTCGTCTTCGTAGATGAACAGGATGTCTCTGATTGGGTGCGGAGAAACGGCCAGACCATACTCAATTATATAATCCATCAGAGCATTGACCGTTTTAGAAGGAAAACCGAATTTCGGTTTGAGCAGAACTTCGGTATATTCATCTATAATTCTGCGATCATAACAGACAGTGATCCGTCCGCTGACGATTTCAGAAAGTATATAGAATGCATTTCCTGTTTCTTTCCACAATGCGGAAACGAGCACGTTCGCATCTATAACGGCTTTCATGCAGTCTTACCCGCTTTGCTTTCTTTTCTTTCTGATCGTGCCGCTGCTATTTCCGCTTCTATTTCATCATCTGTCATATAGCCGCGCTTCTCAGCAGCCGAACGCATTTCGTTGATAGCGATCATCGCTTTTGCCTGGCGCACAGAGCGCAGGACAACGTCAAAATTATCTTCGGAGATTTCGAGCATCAGCATGGCTGGTTTTCCGTTATTTGTTACGATGGCTTCGCCGTTTTCTTTGAGATAGTTGCAGATTTCTTTAGTATTGCTTCGCAGTTCACGTATCGTATAAAATTTCATATAGCCACCTCCTGTACACGATAGTATACACGATCGTATCTCGATCGTCAACCCGTGTGGTATTATGACAGGACTTTATTGTCTCTGGTTTCCTCTCTTTTTACGCTGTAATTTCATACGCTATTCTTGGCTTCGTGCCGCCTATCAGCACGTTGCCCCTCTCCGAAAAACCGAGCTTTAACAGTAAAGAGCGCATAACGGAATTGGCAGGGTGGGTGTCTATACGCAGATGTCCGCAGGAGTGTGCGACCGCCCAGTTTATGCAGAACGTCCCGATCCCTTTTTTAGAATGGTCCGAAGCTATGCGGTGTACTACGCCGTAAGGCTCCGCGCTCTGCCAGGCTCCTCCGGTGATGGCCCGGTAATCGGGCTCCGGTTCTTCGCCGAAATCGAAGTAAAACGCGCCGACGATTCGCCCGGCGCCGCCATCTTCGGCATCGATGCAAACGTAGCTTTTACCAGCATTTATATCATCACGGATGAGATATTCCGGAGGCCAGTTGTCCGCACCCCACTGTTCGGGATTTCCGTGCTCGGCCATAAATGTTCTGGCCAGGGCGTAGATCTCCATCATTCGCGGGATGTCTGATTCAAGTGCTTTTCGGACAAACATTGACGCGGCCTCCGGTTCGGGTCTCAGTTAAGTGTGAAGGGGACAACGTCCGCCACGGCCTGTGCGGGCGAGATCCGGCGGTCGTCGTTGTCGATGTCAATAAGGATATATTTATCGTTGCCCATCATGAGCTCTTTCATGTAGCTGAGCTGCCTGTGACCGTGGCGCGTTTCAATGCGTTCCGTCATCGCTGCGTTCTGATCGGGGCGCATCGCGTAGATCAGGTCAACGCACGCCTGATCTGCCGCCAGTATATCCAGCGAAGCCACTATTCCGACGTTAGGCGTGACGACCGGCTGTGCTGCGCAGCCTTCGCAGTCGCAGGATACAGACATATTGCGCATCACGTTTACGAAAGCGATCTGTTTTCCGAAATGATCCACTGTAGCCTTTGTAGATTCGGTTATCCGTTCCATCAGTTCTTCGGTAGCGATGTCCCACATATCGTCCTGGCCGGGCGTCGTATGTATCATCGCTTTACCGATTCGTCCGTCAGCGCAGCCGATGCCGAGGTTCTTGTTCGATCCTCCGAAGCCGCCCATCATATGTCCTTTAAAGTGCGTGAGCGCGAGCAGCGAATCGTAGTTCAGAAGTCCCGCGCCGACGGTCATATGATCGAACCACTTTCCGCCCTTCACCGGCAGATCCGCCGTACCGAATTCGTCGAGGATGTCGACGGGAGCGAAAGTCCAGCCGTTGACCTTAAGTGTTTCGCGGTGGAGTTCAGTCGTGTAGCGGTCGCCTTCGTAATATGAGTTCGTTTCAACTATATTTGCGCCTGGCAGTTCCTCTTCTATCAGACTTCTGACCCACGGGCGCGGGATGATGTTCGGACCGTTTTTCTCGCCGGTGTGCAGTTTTACGGCGACCTTTCCTCTGAGGTTCGCGCGTATCCTGCGGTATATGTCTACCAGTCCTTCGGCTGACAATCTTCTTGTGAAATATACGATCGATTCGTTTCCGGTGCGTTCTTCGTACGGTACGTAGCGTTCTCCGCCTGTTCCGGGGACAATTTTGTTTTTGTTCATTGCGTTTTTCCTCCTCAGATTATGAATAAGGTCAATAGTCAGGTCTGTATATTAAAATTACATTCTCTATGAGTAGAACTTAACCGAAGTTGCCGGCGCTCCGGTATTCGGGTCAATGACCGTCACGTGGTACGCGTCTGCCGGCGGTGCGTAGTCAAAGTAATTGCCTGCTTTCACGGTGCCGCCCGATATTTTTACGTACGTTCCTGTAATTATACCGGTCTGGCGAGTGGTGTTAAGTACGCGGACAGCTCCTGTGGATGCGATGCCTTTAGCATTGACCGTGACGCCGCTGCTTATCATAAGGCACGAATCCGTACCGCCCGCATCTACGTGGATGCCGTACATATCTTTTACGGTACCGTCTACCGTGAGCGTACCTGTGCCTGTTATTGTGAGACTCGCACCCGATACTATTATCGCGCAGACTTTGCAATCTCCGGTAACGTCGATCGTAAATCCGTTGCCCATGGTGCCGGCGGAGATCACCGCATTTGGATCGGAGTAGTTGTTGAGTGCGAGGACGGTGCGTTTCCCGTCAAATGCTTTTAAAGTTACTCCTGGGACGATTTCTCCGGTTTCGTCGGAATATCGGCTGTATGATGCGTCGTCCGTAAATATTCCCACTCTGTCGTTATGTGAACCGCGCGCGTCAGTAGTAGTGTCGGGAGCGAGATTTGAAAGGGCAGGGAACGGGTCCACGTGCGGCGTCGGAGTCGGTGTGGGAGTTGGCGTGGGAGTGGCCGTCGGAGTCGGTGTAGGCGTAGGAGTCGGAGTCGACGTGGGTGTCGCGGTTGGCGTCGGCGTTGGAGTAGGAGTGGCTGTCGGAGTCGGTGTAGGAGTAGGAGTCGGAGTCACTGTCGGCGTGGGGGAAGGAGTGGCCGTAGCCGTAGGCTTATCCGTCGGTCCAAATGTAGGCGTAGGTGTGGGAGGGAGCGTTGGTATCAACGTGACCGTCGGCGGAAAAGTGAATTCAACGATGATCGTTCTCGCGGGCGTTCCGGTCTCCGGCGCGGCCGTTTCAGGCGCTTCGGTCTCTTCGGTGGGGGCAATGATCACCGGTTCTGTGGCTGTTGAATCCGTGCTTCCTTTTCCGGTGCCGCCAAATGGATCCAGTCCCAAAGAGCCTGCTAAGACAACTCCCGCCGTCATCAGACCTGCGACAGGCATAAGCATAGATTTTTTGAGCATACCTGACATACCGCTCTTGTTTTCGGAGCTTGATCCTGCTTTTGCTCCCTGCAGATCTCCGTCAAAGTGCGAAAATTCAAGTTCTATATTCATTTTTTCCCTGTCTTTGCGCTTCTTCAGCATCTCGCTGTGCAAATCAGAAGGCGCATTTACTTCGGGATCATGTTTTTTGCTCATTAATATTTAGACCGTACGTAATAAAAACCGGGCTGTAAAAGACATTCAACCGTATCGGTTATTATTTTTCCAAAGTATCCAGATGAACGTCGCGCTGAGGGAAAGGAACTTCTATTCCGAGTTTGCGGAATCCGAGGAACAGATCATGGTTAAGCGTGCGCATACCGGTGTAGATGTTTTCTTCATCGACGTCGACCGCAAACCTCAATATCACTGCGCTGTCTCCGAGCTCCTGAACGCCCAGATAACGCGGTGCGCTTTTCATCAGATCAGGGTGCCTGGAATGTATGTTTTTCATAAGTCCGGGGATCTGAGCTTCGAGCGCCTCGAGATCTGTGGCATAAGGGATGCCGATGTCACTGACACTGACCGAAACGTTGTCCGAACGGTTCAGAATGTTTTTCATCGCCGAATTGTTTACGATCTTGATGTTCCCGACCGGATCCGTAATGCACGTTGTCCTTATACCTATATCCGTGACAGTCCCGCGGAATCCGTCGATCTCAACGATGTCACCGACGTTGTACTGATTTTCAAAGATGATGAATGCGCCGGTCACAATGTCGGCAATAAGGCTTTCAGCGCTGAAGCCTATGACGAGGGCAATAATTCCGACGCTCGCCGCGATGGTCGTGACGTTTACTCCAAGTATCCCGAGCCCCACGCAGAGGATCACGATGGCGGCAACATATTTAAGCAGGCTGCAGATTACCGAAAGGACTGAGCGCGATCTGTGTTTCTTGGGCTTGATCTTTTTCAGAATAAATACGATGAGAGATTCGACAGCTATTACCGCCAGTATCAGGACGGCAAGTCTTATCAGTTTTAACGGGTCGAATTTGATCTCTGCAAGCTGGTTAAACTGAACTGTTTTAGAAAGAATACCCCAGACAACGATGCCGGCGACGAGCACCGCGCATATGACGAAACGGACAAGTGCGGATCTGTTGTTTTTCATTTTCCAAAAGCCTCCTTCGCGCCCCCGATTTTACCATACCGGGCGGTCAGATGGCAAGGGATAAGTTGCAAGTGGGAAGTGATAAGTGGCAAGTGATAAGTTGCAAGTGGGAAGTGATAAGTTGCAAGTGGCAAGTTGCAAGTGGCAAGTGATAAGTTGCAAGTGGCAAGTGGGAAGTGGGCGAACCGAGTGATGGCACGAATTTTGGGTCTACTGCGAACCCCGGAATCGGTTCGCAGTTCGGTCAAAGCACGAACCGGATGATGGCACGAATTTTGGGTCTCATGCGTTCCCTTCATTAATTCGCATTTCGGTCAA
>JAFWQX010000142.1 GCA_017508875.1 Clostridia bacterium
CGGGCTGGCACACAAAACCCGAATTTACTGAATTATGTGCCAGAACCGCCCGTTGCCAGTTCCTCGTTGCTCGTTACTCGTTCTCCGCTTCTCCTCTGAACCTTGAACCCTGAACTCTGAACTCTTAACCCTTAACTCTAAACTCTGAACCCTGAACTCTGAACTCTCAACCCTCAACCCTTAACTCTGAACTCTTAACTTGCTATCGTGCCATCACCCGCTTCGCATCTTAACTCTGAACTCTTAACTTGCTATCGTGCCATCACCCGCTTCGCCTCTTAACTCTGAACTCTTAACCCTTAACTCTTAACTCTGAACTCTTAACCCTTACCTCTGAACTCTGTACATCCCGGTTCCTCGTCCATACTTTCTCCTTGCATTCTTTTCTCTTTTTATTGTATAATCCGGCCGTACGGATCATAACATCGTGAATGATCGGAAAAATCAATGAAAACTAAATATGAAGGAGCAGTTTTTATGGACAAGAGATATGAATCGGCAAAGAAAATTTTCGCAGAATACGGAATTGACACAGACGCCGCTATCGAGAAACTTAAGAACATACCCGTATCACTTCACTGCTGGCAGGGTGACGACGTTATCGGTTTTGACCACGACGGACCTCTCACTGGCGGCATTCAGACCACCGGAAACTATCCGGGAAAAGCACGCAATCCCAAAGAACTTATGGCAGACATGGAAAAAGTCATTGCCCTCTGCCCCGGAAAAATCAAATTAAACGTACATGCCTGCTACGCCATCTTCAAAAAAGGCGAATATGTTGACCGCGATAAAATCGAGCCGAAGCACTTCAAAAAGTGGGTGGAACTGGCTAAAAAATACAATACCGGTATCGACTTTAACCCCACGTTCTTCTCTCATCCGAAAGTAAAAGACGGACTTACGCTTTCCAGCCCCGATCCCGAGACCAGAAAATTCTGGATCGAACACGGAAAGGCCTGCATCCGCATATCCAACTATTTTGCTAAAGAGACCGGTATCCCCTGCGTCATGAACATCTGGACAGGCGACGGATTCAAAGATATCCCCGCTGACCGCATGGGACCCAGAATGCGTTATAAAGATTCGATCGAGCAGATCCTCTCCGAACCGTACGATCCCGCAATGGTAAAGCCTTGCGTAGAATCCAAGGTGTTCGGTATCGGCGTTGAAGCTTACACAGTCGGTTCCGCAGAATTCACGCTCAGCTTCGCAGCTACGCACGAAGGCGTGATGCCGCTGATGGATAACGGCCACTACCATCCTACGGAAGTTGTCTCCGATAAGATCCCCGCTCTCATGTGCTTCTATCCCGAATTCGCACTGCACATCACCAGACCGATACGCTGGGACTCCGACCACGTTGTCCTCTGCGATGATGAGACGAAAGAGATGGCGAAAGAAATCGTACGCTGCGACGGACTTGACCGCGTGTACATGGCGCTCGACTACTTCGACGCGAGCATCAACCGCATCGCCGCATGGACCACCGGATTCAGAAGCTGGCAGAAAGCCCTGCTGATCGCTCTGTGCACACCGCACGCGGCTCTTAAAGAACTTCAGGATACCAACCAGCTCACCGAACTCCTCGTCCGTCAGGAAGAGATAAAGATGCTGCCCTTCGGCGATATCTGGAACGAGTACTGCGAGCGCTGCGGCGTTAAAGCCGGTCCCGAGTGGTTCGACGAAGTAAAAGAATACGAAAAAACCGTTCTCTCAAAACGCAAATAATTAATTGCAACCAAGGCGGCTCTGTGCGGTCGCAATAAACAGATCAAAGACCGTTTTAGCCGGATCTGCATTGCCGGACGCGGCGCGGTCAATTACCGGAACGGCAGCAGTTTCTGCCGTTCCGGTGCTTTTCAGGAGGTCAATATGAACAAGCTCGTTATTCCCGGATCATACACGCCTATTCTGGACGCGTACGACACGCAGCGCGCCATCGCGTACATCAAAGCCACCTTCCAGGAGGAATTTGCCGCGGCGCTTAATCTCAAGCGCGTATCCGCTCCCCTGTTCGTGACCGAGAGCTCCGGCCTTAACGATAACCTCAACGGTTACGAGAGACCCGTTTCTTTTGACGTTCCTGCCATAGGCGCGGAGGCCCAGGTGGTCCACTCGCTCGCGAAGTGGAAACGGCTCGCGCTTAAAAGATACCATTTCAGCGTGGGCAGCGGGCTTTACACGGACATGAACGCCATACGGCGCGACGAAGAACTCGACAACACGCACTCGATTTACGTTGACCAGTGGGACTGGGAAAAAGTCATTACAAGGTCAAACCGCAACCTGGATTTTCTGAAACTTATCGTGCGGGCAATCGTTAAGGCGATCTGTGATACGAACGACCGCCTGCACGTGCGTTATCCTCAGCTCAGGGCGGCGCTTTCGCCTGACGTTTCATTCATTACTTCCCAGGAGCTCGAAGACATGTACCCGGACCTTTCTCCGAAGCAGCGGGAAAACGAGTATCTGCGCAAGCATCACACGGCCTGCATCATGCAGATAGGCGGAAAGCTGCGTTCGGGCAAACCGCACGACGGCCGCGCGCCGGACTACGACGACTGGGATCTCAACTGCGACATATTCTTCTGGAACGAAGTACTTGAAGCCGCGCTCGAGATATCGTCAATGGGCATACGCGTTGACGCCGAATCTCTTGACCGCCAGCTCACTGAAGCCGGCTGCGACGACAGGCGCACACTCCCCTTCCACAAAATGCTGCTCGAAGGAGAATTGCCCCTGACGATCGGCGGAGGTATCGGTCAATCCCGTCTTTGCATGCTTATGATGAGCTGCGCTCATATCGGAGAAGTGCAGTCAAGCATCTGGGACAGCGTTACCGCCGCAGCGTGCGAAGAGGCGGGCATACCTCTCCTGTAACGGCTGCGCTGTAAAGACACACTGCAAAGACGCACTGTGAAGGCAGCGTTTAAAATCGCTTAAAATCGTTTAAAATTGCTTGATTTTGCTTTTTAAAGGGTATATAATTTGGTAATCCTGAATTCCGGGGGCGCTGAGATGTCAGACGAGTATAAAAGGAGCATAAAAAACATAACAGGGATCAGTTCGCACGTCACGTTCATACGCGGCGTCGCGTCAGATATTAATTTCGACCTCCGTGCCGAAACGGTCATCATACACTCAACTTGCGAGATGCTTTACGTTATGGTGCGCGACACGTGCGTAAACCTGCTCCGTGGCGAATTCATTCTGATCGATCCTTTCACGCCCTACTCCGTCATTTCAAACCCTGAAAAAGATCCGCAGACTTACGAACTGCTTATGTTCAGAGCGACTACCGACCAGTGGGGAAAATCCTCCTGCTTTTTCTTTTCAAACGGAAGCATGGTCGTAAAGGAATCCGAAGCGCACTATTCCACTTTCGCTACACTTTTCAGCAGGATCGCAGGCATCGTTTCCGGATTTCCGAAAGAAGGCGAAAAGCTCCCCTTCTCCGAACTTCTCGTGCTGCATGGCTGCACCGAACTGCTCTGCGCCGGTATGGTCTCAGAATTCGGGTGGCACAAACTGCCTTCTCCCGTGTTTGAATCGTGGGATATATTTGAAAACGCTTTTGCTTACGTCTGCGAAAATCTGAGCAGCGACATTTCGCTGGACGACATTTCCGCCAGATCCGGTCTCTCCACTTTCTATTTTTCGCACAAATACAAGGAAGTGTTCGGAAATACCGTCATGCGCGACGTAACCAAATTGAAATTATACAAGTCTGTGGCAATGCTTATACAGAGCAACGCCAGCATTTCAGACGTTGCCGAAGGCTGCGGATTCGGTTCCGTAGCTACCTACTGCAGTATTTTCAAAAAATATTATACGTTTACTCCGATGGCAATGCGCCGTAAAAAATCTATTTTAACCAACCACAACGGTGGCTAATGCCAGCTTGGACGTGTGTGAAAGACTGATATCTATTTCATTGCCGCCAAAATTCGCTTCAAAATACTCTTTCGTCTCGCCGTAGAGCCTGACGACCGGTTTGCCGTTGTCCAGGTTAAGAACTTCGATCTCGTTAAGGTGTGCGTTCTCGCCTATCCCCGTTCCGATCGCTTTCGAAAAGGCTTCTTTCGCGGCAAAGCGCGCGGCGTAGCTTTCATATTTCCGCCTCGATTTCCCGAGCTCGCAGTAACCGATTTCTGTCTCGGTGTATACGCGCTCTAAAAACGCTCTGCCGGTGCGTTCGATCGCAGTTTTTACTCTGCTGACTTCAACTATATCAGTTCCTATTCTCATACTTTACCTCTCTGTTTATCAAAGCAGTTTCTGACTACGGCTCCGCCGACGCAGCCGGATCGGGCGTTTCGTCCGGAGTGGGTTCGGGCGCTTCGGTCGCAGGAGAAGGCGTCGGAACTTCTGTCGGAACAGGCGTCGGAGTCTGAGTGGGAACAGGCGTAGGCGTAGAGGTAGGTACAGGCGTAGGCGTAGAGGTAGGAGCGGGAGTGGGCGTCTCTACGATCTTGCGTGTGATCTTAACAGTGAAAACGTATTCCCCGACGATGGTATATTTAGAAGTATCGAGTGCGCCGAACGTAAGCGGGATATTGTACTCTCCCACAGTCCGGTTCTCCAGGTTGAGCGTAGGAACCGCGGAAGCAAACATGAACTCATCCATATCCTCCCTGCGGCCTTTAACCGAAACGGTATAGCGGTCGGGCGATATATCATAATCATATTCGGCATCATTCAGCCCCGGAATCGTAAGCGACGTGCGGAAGATCGTATAAGTTCTCGTCTCATAAGTTCCGACGAGCGCCGTTACAGTCACCGCAGGATCTCCGACGGGAACCACTCCCGCAGGCAGCAGTTCGGAAAGCTGGATCGTTTTAACGACGTTCTCCGTCGCTCCGGTTATATCCACGACGCCGAGGTCAATAGCTTCCAGCTTCCTGAGCGTCTCCGTGTCTCCCTGTACGATCTTATAAGGCACGGACAATTCAAGCCCGTCGAAATAGCAACCGCTTGCCGGCTCTCCCGTATATTCAGAGTAGAGATTCACCCTCTTACCGACCTGGATCTCGACGGCAACTTTTTCTTCCGCGAATTTGTGCGTGATATTCTCTCCGGCGTAGGAAATAAATTTGCCCAGAAACGCCGCGTTCTTGTTCGAATCGAGCGTGCCTTCCTCGATACTGTCGCTGAGATCGATCCTTATATACTCGCACGTGTCGATAAGCGACTTCATCCCGGTGACCGGTATGCTGCTCAGAGAAGGCGTTACGGAAACGTATTCAAACCCGTCCTCGAGCAGTTTATTATCGTAAACTACGCGTACGTCAAGGTTTTTTGTCTCCGTCTTATCATAATTAAACGTGATATTTTTAGGATAATAATCCGATACCGACACGCCTATACGCTCGCATTCGGGCTTCGGCACTTTAACGACCGTCTCGCCCGGGACCGTTATTGTCTGCATATCGCATTTTACGGTGATCTCGGATGCGTTAAGGTTATTAAGCGTTTCCTTTCTGCCCGAAACGGTAACGGACGCGGTCTTCGGAAACGTCACGGTCATATCTTTAAGGTCAAGCGTCGCAGGTACGTCTTCGTTTTCAAACGTGATCGGAACTTCAAGCGTTCTGTCAATGATCGGGTTGGTGGATCCGAGGACGGCGAGCCATGCGCCGATGCCGAGTATGATCGACAACACGATAAGCGAGGTCTTGCTCTGGAAAAAAGTTACGAATTTATCTTTCATATCCAGTCCCTCCTATTCCTTGCGCGCTTTATCTTTTTCGTACAGCGCCTCTTTCAGAAGCTGCACGAGTTTTTCGCGCGAGATGTCACGCTGCAGTTCTCCGTTACTTGCGAACGAGATATACCCCGTTTCCTCAGAAACGATCGTCACGACGCAGTCGGAGCTCTCCGTTACCCCGATCCCGGCGCGGTGGCGCGTACCGAGATCCTTATCGAGGGAATTATTCGCGGAAAGCGGAAGATAGCACGCCGCGGCATGCACTTTATCGTCGCGTATGATCACGGCGCCGTCGTGCAGCGGTGTGTTAGGGACAAAGATCAGTCGCAGCAGCTGTGCAGAAACGTTCGCGTCAATGACCGTACCGGTGCGGATAACTTCGCCCAGATTCGTTGACCGCTCGAACACTATAAGAGCGCCTACACGTTCCCGGCTCATCGCCGTAACGGCGTTGGCAACTTCGTTCAGCATTGCGTCGATCTTTTCATTGTGCGCACTCTTCTGCCCCGTAAAAATACTGCGGAAGTTGCTCTTTCCTATATTTTCAAGCCAGCGTCTCAGCTCGGGCTGGAACATTATAACCACCAGCACCGGCAAAACGTTCATAAACGCCCTGATGACAAAAGATACTGTGGTCAGGCGAAGCAGTATCGCGATCAGCGACACGATTATAAGCAGCAGTATGCCTTTAATAAGCTGGAAAGCGCGCGAATCTTTTATGGCGACAATAATTTTATAGAAAAGGAACGTCATTACGGCAACGTCGATCACAGCCCTGAGAACGTCCCAGAAACTGTTGAACGACAGAAATTCCTTTATGTATATCATTATCCTGCTGAATTGATCACCCGCGGCTAACATCTGCTATCTCCCTGCAACGTGTCCTCTTTTACCCGCAACCTGCCGAATAAAAACCTGCTTTATTTGAAAGCTCCGATCAAATACGAAATCAGCACGCAAACCGTACCGATCACCATCGAAACAGCCAGCACCAGACACACGATCCTGATCGCCAGCTTTTTAGCCTTATCTTTTTCGGACAACTTTTTTGTGTTTCCTGCCATACTTTGGCACCTTCCCGATTTGAAATGAACGCGGTCCAGACCCGCCTCTGTGCTATTATAACACGAAACGGCAGTGAATGTTAAGACTATTCTTAAAGGCAAGTTGAAAGTGGCAAGTGGCAAGTGGCAAGTTGCAAGTTGCAAGTTGAAAGTTGAAAGTCGAAAGTCGAAAGTTGAAAGTTGCAGTTAGTAACGATGAACTCTTAACTCCCTAAACTCCATTTGAACTTATGCGAAGCCGAGTGAATGGCGAAGAATTTTGTTTGACCGAAATGCGAACCGATCCTGGGGTTCGCATGAGGCCCAAAATTCGTGCCGTCATCCGGTTTATGGCAAAACTCTTAACTCTTAACTCTAAACTCTAAACTCTGAACTCTTTGTTGTCAGTTGTTAACCGGCAGCACCATTGACGGGTATTCCGCGACGAACCATGGATCTTCGTAATATTCCCGCTTGATCCCGAACCGTTTCTTCAGGTAACGCGGCGGTTTTGACACGAGCGTAAGCGGCCTGTAGCTGTTCGTGCCGCTGCAACCCACGTAGACGGTCTTAAAATGCCTTTTAAGCGGCTTTTCATCAGTAAGCTTGACGATGACCTCTCCGGCCCCGCCGGTGCCTTCCGGGCCCGTTTTCTGCACGTACGAAAGGGCAATGTTGCGAAGCTCCACGCCCGCCGGAACGACGGCATCGAACGTGGGCTCGTCCGGAGGACAGGCACAAATATCGCGCAGGCAGGCAAAACCGGTCTGGCGGTCAGAAGCGGATATTAGCAGCGCGGCAACAAACATTGCCGCCGCCCCTTCAGGCGTTGCGATCTTCTCCGCCATCAGCTCCAGGAACTCGTCTTCCGTCTCGGGAAGGCGGTCAATAACTGCCTTTTTCAGTTCTTCTTTCATTATCGTTGCCGCCTCCTCCTTACTTACGCGTACGGACAATTACGAAAACAGAGTGCATCCGGTTTTTCTGAAATAATCTATCTTCTCGCGCACAAGCTCCTCGGACACGCCGAGGTAAACGCTGAGGCAGGAGATACAGAAGAACAATGACGCACCTCTGTTTATAAATTTCTTATGCGCACCGGAATCGTCAGCGACAAGCGGCCGCCCGCACTTTATACACCGCCCCGGCTCGGGAAACAAAGCGGAGCCGTCAACAAACTCCGCGAGCCCCGCCGATCTTATATTACATACAGGAATCCCCGTACGCGCCGCCAACTCTCCACTATCCATCCCGATAACTCTTAACTCTGAACTCTTAACTCTGAACTCTTAACTCTGAACTCTTAACCGTGCCATCACTCGGTTCGCCCACTTGCCACTTTCAACCTACCACTTATCACTTGCAACTTTCAACTTGCCACTTATCACTTATCCCACTTCAACCACTTTGCAGCGCAGCAGCACAGTCTCGTGAGCATTGACGCCGCCGGTAATGAGCTCTTTCTTCACGCCGAGGTTCTCACCTGTCCAGAGGTTGCGGATCTCGAGCCCGCGGCCGGACGCACGTCCCAGACCAAGCTCGGAGAACGGAATAAAATAACCGCGGCCGTTGTCACCCATATTAAATATAGCAAGCACAATATCGCCGTTGTCCATATGTCTCGCCCACACGTCAGGATCGCCGTTGACGTTGTACGGCTGGCGGTAAGCGCTGTCCTGATCCAGAGCGATGACGTCGCGATTCTGAAGGATCGCCTTGATGTCGTCGTCCGCGCTGCGGATGTCGGAACCCATCATGAGCGGCGAGCCGAAGAACGACCAGATCGAGAAATGCGTGCGGTATTCTTCGAGCGTGAGTCCCTGCTCGAGTCCTACGTGCCCTTTTCCGTACATTCCGACCACGAGCATATCCATGTCGTTGAAGCAGCCCGCACCGTTGTACTCATAAATGCCCTTCTGGATGTTGTAGATATCTCTTATCGAGCTCCATTTGTCGAAAACGTCTCCGGTAGAACGCCACATGCTCGAGCCCGTCGATTTGATCCAGCGGTGCGTCTCATCGGCGCCCCAGCTGCAGGCGGACAGCAAAATGTCCCTTCCACAGTTGTCCAGCGCCAGAGCCATTCTGCGGTACAGTTTAGCGCCCTGCTCCGAGACCGGTTTGTAGCAGTAATCCAGTTTGAGGAAATCGACTCCCCATTCGGCGAACGTCTGCGCGTCAATAAATTCGTACTCGAACGAGCCGGGGAATCCGGCGCACGTGTAATTTCCTACGCACGAATAAATACCGAATTTCAACCCTTTCGAATGTACGTAGTCGGCAACGGCTTTCATGCCGTTAGGGAATTTTTCCGGGTTGGGAACGATGCGCCCCTGCGCGTCGCGCTCTCTCAACGACCAGCAGTCGTCAATTACAAGATATTCGTATCCGGCGGCGAGGTACCCTTCGTCCACCATAACGTCTGCCATCGTGCGGACAATATTTTCATCGATCTTATCCGCGAACGTGTTCCATGAGTTCCATCCCATTGGGGGTCTTTTTACTACCATTTCAGTATACCTCCGAAAGTTTATATTTTGTTTTTGTTAAATATCATTTTCAGTTTGTTATTTCCGCGCTTAAAGGCAGCAGCGTTCAGCGTAAGGCAGTAAGTGGCAGCGTCAGGGATTTGCGTTCAGCTCCCATGCCGCCGACGCGATCAGATTAGCTCCCGTACCGCAAATATCGGCGAGGATCACTTCTCCGGCAGCGACAGGTTTCACAGGCAGTCTGATCTTCGCAACTTCGGCCATGCAATCAAAAAGCTTTGCCTTCGGTACGGGCGCGTCAGTCCTGACCGGGAGCATCCTGCCGGTCGGAAGGCGCACGGTCGTCGTTAAAGTCCTCATCGGACACGTCATTTCAGTTTCAGCGTAGCGTTTTCCCCTGGCACAGTCGTAGCCGCTCAAAACAAGCGTTCCGCTGTCGTTGTCCGCCTCTATCTCACAGCCCTTGGGGCAGATTATGCAAGTAATAGTCCGTTTCATCAGGTTCATTGACCTCCGTATCATTCAGCATCGCCGGGAAGCAGTTTGAATTCGATCCTGCCTCCGTCCGGTATCTGCTCAAGCATTTCTTTTTTCAGCGTCACCGTCTGCATCGTTCCGGGGACCAGCTTCAGATATTTCTTTTTAAGCAGCACGTTTTCCCCCGTCTCTCCCTCCGCGCCTTCTGCGCTGCCGGAAGCGGTGACAACAAGCGTCGGTTTTTTAAAAATGTCCGATACGCGGAAAAATACGTTTACGTCCTTCTTTGCCGTGATGACCTGCGGGACAACGTACCTGACCTTCCCGTCTGCTTTTAATCCGACCTTGAATCCGCCTTCTTCGCAAGATTTTTCCCCGGCGTTTTCGCGAAGTTTTCTGACTCTCTCAGCTGCCGCTTCTCCGGCGATCCGCGCCTCTTCCGCGGCAAAATCCGCCAGATCGTGTACGTGGAGCACGTTTCCGCAGGAATATATGCCCGGGATCTCCGTCTGGCGGTCCTGGTCAACTTCCGCTCCTTTCGTCGCAGGGTTAAGCCTGATCCCGCACGACGTTGTCAATTCGTTTTCAGGTATGAGTCCGACGGAGAGAAGCAGCGTGTCGCACGGTATGAATTGTTCCGTGCCTTTTACGGGTACGCGGCCCTTTCCCGGAACGTTTTCGACCTGCGCGATCGTCACACCCGTAACTCTTTCTTTTCCGTGAACTTCCACTACAGTATGGCTCAACAGGAGCGGAATATTAAAATCGTTGAGGCACTGCTCGATATTGCGCGCAAGGCCACCCGAATACGGCATAACTTCGCAGACCGCCTTGACCTTCGCACCCTCGAGCGTCATACGCCTTGCCATAATAAGGCCGATATCTCCGGAGCCGAGGATCACGACCTCCTTACCCGGAAGGTAGCCGTACATATTGACAAAATACTGCGCCGCGCCCGCGGTAAACACGCCTGAGGGCCTCGTCCCCGGCGTATTGAGCGCTCCTCTCGGACGCTCCCTGCAGCCCATCGCCAATATCACCGCACCGGCCTGAACCGTGAAGACGCCGAGGTCCGAAGACGTCCCGGTAACGCACAGCTTACGGTCAATATCCAGCACCATCGATGACATGCGGCAGTCGATATTGTATTCTCTTACTTTCGCTATCAGTCTGGCCGCAAATTCGGGTCCGGTCAATTCTTCTTTGTACATTTCGAGCCCGAATCCGGGGTGTATGCACTGTTTCAGTATTCCGCCGAGCCTTTTTTCGCGCTCGATGATAAGTATGCTGCGGTTCCCGTGCTCATATGCCGCTATCGCCGCACTCATTCCCGCGGGCCCGCCTCCGATTATTACGATATCGTATTTTAAATTGATCTTGTTGTCTGTCATATTACCTTCTGCCAAATTTCCGTCTGTCATATTAATTTAAGCTTTACTGTTTCGTTTTGCCTACGTTTATGTACGAGCCTTTTCCGCTTTTTGATATTTCTGTAAACGGCACTCCGAGTGCTTCGGCAAGGATCTTTACGATATGCGGTCCGCAGAAGCCTCCCTGGCAGCGTCCCATCTGCGCCCTGGTCCTCATCTTTATTCCGTCCAGATCCCTCGCCTTCGGGTTCTGGCGAAGCGCATTCAGTATCTCGCCCTCGGTGATCTTCTCGCAGCGGCAGATGACGTGGCCGTATTCGGGCTCTTTTCCTATCGCTTTATTGCGCCCCTCGGTGTCAAGTTCGCGGAACCAGTGGTACGCTCTTCGTGTGCGGATATAGTTTTCTTTCTTTTTGAGCTTTACTCCGGCGCTTTCGATCAGTTCCACCATATAGCGGGCGATCGCGGGTGAAGAAGTGAGTCCCGGGCTCTCGATGGCCGCGGCGTTGAAGAATCCCGGCATCGGGTTGTTGATTATAAAGTCTCCCGTGCTTCCGACGGCGCGCAGCCCGCAGAAAGAAGTGATGACGCTGCCGGTATTGACCCCGGGCATCTCCTGCTTCACCTGCGAAATGATCTTATCGAGCCCCTCGGCGGTGACTGAAACGTCGCTCTTGTCAGAAATATTGACCGACGTCGGTCCAAGCAGCAGGTTCCCGTCGACCGTAGGCGTGATAAGTATGCCTTTTCCCATTTTAGTAGGCGTGCGGAATATCGTGTGCGAGCAGGCATTCCCGGACGTTTTATCCAGTATCATATATTCGCCGCGTCTGGGGGTCACGGTAAACGAAGCGTCGCCGGCAAGGCGGGCAATAACGTCAGAATAAACGCCGGCTGCGTTGACAACGTTTTTAGCTTCGACCGTGCGTCCGTCTTCGGCGGTGACAACGAAATAGCTGCTTTTTGCCCCGTTCTGGCGGCCGATCGCGGAAACTTTAAAATTAAGCAAAAGCTCCGCGCCGTTGTCCATCGCATTTCCCACGGCTGCAAACGTGAGTTCGTACGGGCAAATTATCGCTCCGGTCGGGGCAACGAGCGCGCAGTCTGCTTCGTCGGCGAGTCCCGGTTCCATCTTATGGAGCTCTTCCTTTTCGGCAATGTAAAGCCCTTCTACCCCGTTTATGCGGCCGCGCTCCAGGAGCATTTCGAGCGTCGCCCTGTCCTCCGGCCCGAAGCCGACAACGAGTGATCCGTTTCTTTTATATTTTACTCCGAGGTCTTTGCAGACCTGCTCCATCATCGCGGAGCCTTCCACGTTAAACCGCGCCTTAAACGTCCCCGGCTTTGCGTCAAACCCGGCATGGACGATCGCGCTGTTCGCGCTGCTGGAGCCTCTTCCCACGTCATTTTCAGATTCGATCATACAGACGTTCAACTCGTATGCGGACAATTCCCGGGCAATCATCCCTCCGATGACCCCGGCTCCGATTATTGCAACGTCAAACATATAAGCAGCACTCTCCCAAGTCACTTTTTGTGGTTTTGATTATACCATCAAGACGCGCCTGTGTCAATTTGCTCAGCTTCCTGCGGAGGAACCGGGAAGTTCAGAGTTCAGAGTTAAGAGTTCAGAGTTAAGGGTTAAGAGGAGAAGCGGCCGGGAATTGCTCATTTGTACGGCCGCAAAAGGCGAACCGAATGATAGCACGAATTTTGGGTCTCATGCGATCCCTACATTGATTCGCATTTCGGTCAAACAAAATTCTTAGATATTCATTCGGCTTCGCCAAAGAGAAGAAGGTGAGAAGCGGCCGTGCGAATTGCTCATTTAGACGGCCGCAAATATGGAAAAAGAGGAATGCTGCCGTGCGACCCTCCTCACCAATACGGCCGCAAATGAAAA
>JAFWQX010000143.1 GCA_017508875.1 Clostridia bacterium
CTGCCTGAAGAAGGACATGCTGCTGATCAACTATGAAGCACCGGACGGCAGCAGACACCATAACCGCCTGTGGAACGGAGGCAATGGCTGGGGCACCGTAAAACTCTATGACCGTCAGGATGGCCGGCTGATACTGACAGATGAAATTGAAGCTACCCATATTGGCTGTGAATATGGTGAATATGATCATGAAAAACCGTATTCCGGCGAAGGCGGATTCGATTACAGACTGACAGATACAGAGTAAGAGAATGCCGATCAGAAAGAAATGATTGATGCGCAGATCTATAGCCCGGACCGGATTTCGATCGCGACGGCAACGGCTTTTTCTCCACATGGGAAGACATACGTGATCATCTCAAGACGGAGGAATTCAAACAGACCTTCGATAAAGCCATCAACGCACTTTGCTTCGGTGAAGAACTGACCCCGCTCGCAAGCAGAAAAGCCGGCCTTATCTTGATTTTGCAGTAGGCCGGCTGTATAATAAAATCGTAGATGCCGGGTACGCATCGGCAAAGGAAACAGATTTACAGGAAAAACATCACATCAGAAGCAAAAACACTTAATGATTATCCGTACAGGTTTAAAAGGCAATGACAGACATCAAAGTTAAATTCGGCACCGGGACGCCGATAGGTTTCAGAGAATACGATGAAAATTGTCCGCAGATCGACCTTGACCTGGAGTTCAGGGCCGCGGGGATATCGGTTGTGTCCGCTTATGACGGAGTTCTGTACGGCGGTGACGAAGAAGCTGTAATAAAAACCGGGGAGGTCGCCTTATTAGCTATGAAAGACTGTGTTCGCACCTGGTCGGAGGGAAAATCCTTCTGGAATAGCGCGACAAAAGCAGTGCTTGAAGAGTATATCGATGAGCGATTGTCCGAATACGGCATAACCGCGGAAACAGATCTTTTTTCTCTTGCCCTCACGTCCGAATCAAGAGAGCTTTACGACGCTGCTATCAAACATTTGACCGAACAGGAATGGTTTATTGATGTAATTGACCGGTACAAAAACGTAATTGCAGGAAACGAAGGACAGCCTGTGACCGGGGGATCCAATCTCGAACGTCCGCCAATGGGCAGAAATCCGTTCACCCCTTCGAGCAACGACGAGGGATTCGGTATGGACAAAAATCCGGTTGCCTGGTTCATTCCCAACGGCAGTATGATCAATACGTCCGGGGACAAATACTGCCGCCAATGCGGCACAAAGCGTGAGAACGGCGCAAAATTCTGCACGGAGTGCGGGGCAAAATTCGGTTAAGCACTGAAAAAATCAATTGCTCAGGAGGCTGATAACCTGATGACCATCAGCAGATCTAATATGATCAAACGACTGATTATACTGCCCTTGATATCTGTAACATTGTTTCCTATTTAAATAATCCGGTAAGCCTTTCCGTATCTTGCGGTCTTAATTGACGCAGTTCAACACCTTGTGGTCTTGCCAAAATATGGGCCGCGGAAAAACATTTACGATGGGTGCGTTTTGTCCCTTTACATATTTTCCTCGAACGGTATAATTTTATCGAAACCTTAAGGAAGGTAGGGGATTTGCCTGTGAATATCGGGAAAAGAATAGCCGAACTCAGAACAGCAAAAGGTATGTCGCAGCAAACTCTTGCCGATCAGCTTTTTGTATCGAGAGACCTTGTTTCAAAATGGGAGAATGGCGTAAGACATCCGGATTTTGAGAAAATTAAAGAGATGGCAGGGATATTCGAGATTTCTGCCGATTCCATTGTCAATAAAGAAAGTTTGTTTCTGGATGAACTGTCAGATTGCTTCCCGAAAAGCGCTTTGATTTCAGAAGATGAAATGGCAGGGATCCTGAACGATTTCCTGCACAGACAAAGTAAAATAAGATCTGACGTGTTTATTAAAAGATATTATTTCCAAAAAAGCATTGCGGAAATATCCTCCGAGTACGGTATCGGAGAAAATCACGTCAGAAGTATTCTCTCTAAAGCAAGGAGGAAACTTAAAACGTTTGTTGAGGAGGGGCACTTATGAGAGAAGAATTAAAAATATACAATGCCTTATCTAAGCTCGACGAGGATCTGATCGACAGCAGTCTGAAACGAAAAGCAGGTAAGCGCCATAAGATTATTCTCATAACGGCTTGCTCCTGTATTGCCGTCGCTTTATGTTTCGTTCTGGGTATCAGCTTGTTAAATCGTCGTAATGTGGACAGGTTTTCTTCAAAAGGAGTGCTCGATAACGGTTCATTTGTTGACGACAACGCAGACAGATTATCTTACCTTGGAATCCGTTTTTATGAGAGCCTAGGTAAAACCTATATGATATATTCCGAATATCAAAGCAGATACGAATTTGACGGAGAACGCTTTGTTGACACAGGGGTAAAAGTTGCTGAGAAGCAATTTTTCACGGCGGGCGAGAAAGACGGATACAGTTACGTCGGCGGTGTATTCCACTGTGACGGCGGCAATGAAAGCGGATTGTTCAGAGTCGACCTTTCCTCCGGTGAAGTGGAAAAGATAATCGACAGCAATGAAACGGTGGCTTGGGCGGCAATAAACGGAGATAAGTTATACTACGTTTCCTATACATGGAAAAATGCGCACACGATTAACGAGGACAGATCTGACGTCAGATATTCACTGAAATACGCCGATCTTAACTCGAAACAAATCAAGTTGCTTTATCAGCGGAAAGGTTTCATTCAGAGATTAAAAATCTTCGACGGAACAGTATATTTCTCCACGGAAAACTCAGTTTGCCGGATCAATGAAGACAATACTATCCATGAAGTCAAAACAGACGGAGTCAGTAATTTCAGGGATTACTCAGTCATCGACAACGGAATAGTGATCTATAAGTTTGACGTTGTCAAGGACGGTCAGGGCGGTTCGACCCGAACAAATACCGTTTATTTATACAGCGATGACGGTCGTTTGCTCGGCAGCGTTTCGGAGCATGACAAGTACTTCTTGGGAAGCAGCTTCGATGAGCTTACTTTGTATCAGGAAAAGGTGGCGGCGTTCGACAAAAACGGAATGTATCTTTTGGATATAAAGACAGGCGAATATGAGCAGATCTACTCGATGAACTTAAAAGAAGCGTCGGATTATTTGTCGGAAAGATTCTTCGAAGGTATATCTAAGACGGTACATAACGGAAAGCTTTATTATAATTTTGGAGCACAAATTATCGAGTATAGTCCTGACGGAGTTAGAACTTTTGACCTTGAAGAAGAATCCGAGTGAGATAAAAACAATCGAGCTGATAGTAATAAACGTTATCCGTAAAGCGATCCGGATTGGGAGGAAATCCCGTTTGTTCGAGAATAGTTAGTAACCCGGATCGTTGCTACCGGCGAGAGCGTATAAAGATCAGTGATCATGTTGAAAGAAAGTTATATCGAGAAATCTTTTTGCACGGTAAAACTGTTGAAAAGATATACGCTTACTATGCGCTTACTATGCCGAAAAAAGTGTTTTTTTACCGACGGAAATATGCTACAATTGGGGCAGTAGAACGGGACCGGTTCTACTACGTAGAGGTTCTTTTAAAACAGACAAACGCTTATGCGGCAGTCAGGGGTTTCACGACCATATTGTCATCATCGAAAATAAGATGAGATGCGATAATATATACATAAATAACGTTGCAAATGCGAATTGACCGGGCTTATCCCGGAATAAGAGATTCGCTGCCGGAACAGATCTGTAAGAAAGAACCGATAGTATTGCGGGAGGCTCCTTGAATGGGCTCGGATATCATAAAAAACAGAGATTGGGAAGACGTTAAGCGTATACTGTCGCGCTATTACGGCGAATGGACAAAGCCGGATTATCCCGGAGCGGTCAACGACCGGATACCGAATACAGCTATTCTCGGAAACGGAGATATCGGTGTTTCTTCAGATGGCAGCAGCACCGAAAAAATATTCAATATATCTAAAGGCGACTTCTGGGAATACGGCGGAAGTCCTCTGAAACTCGGCCTTATATCTGTCGGAGTCACCCGGGGCGATACTGCGGATGATTCTGAATTCAACGAGAGGGAATATCTGGCTGATGCCACGACCGTAACAAAGCAGACGCTGTGCGGAGTACCGTTACAGATAGACAGCTGGGTGTCTGCTACCTCCAATCTGTTTGTGATGAAACTCACGTCTCTGTCCTCGCAGACGGATGCGAACGTAACTGTTTCCCTTAAGGCGCATATATACGGCGGCAGACCTGTCAGTTCATCGGCTGAGAACAGAAGTATCATGATAAAGCGCTCGTCACTGGCCGGCGAAGCCTGTTCATACGTTTCCGCGGCTGCTGCCGTAACACGCGTCATCGGCGCGGATGGAAAATATACGTCAAACGGAAGAGATTCTTCAACCGCAGAATTTATCCTGCCTAAAAACGAAACGGTCTATATCGTCACGGCCGTATGCGGCGGAGGAAAGACCTACGACTGCGAGGGCGCTCTCATGGAAGGGAGAACGGCTCCAGAAGACGAGGCGTATAAGCTGATCGATACAGTCGGAAACGAAGCGGATATTGAACTGCTGCGAAGGGAACACCTTGACTGGTGGCGGGATTACTGGCTGCGTTCGTACATAAGCCTTGATACTTCCGATCCGGACGTTGACGTGGTACAGAAGTACTATTATGCCGCACAATATGAGCTCGGATGCGGGGTGAGGGAAGGAAAACTTGCCCCGGGACTTTACGGGATCTGGCATACTACAGACAACGCATACTGGCACTCGGACTATCATCTCAATTATAATTTCGTTTCGGCGTTTTACGGGCTCGGTTCGAGCAACAGGGCGTCAATGCTGCTGCCTGCCGCTGATGCAATTATGGAGTACGTCCCGGTGGGACTTGCGCGCGCACGTGCGCTGGGTCAACCAGATTCGATCACCGACGGACGCGACGCTCGGATCAGAGAATTTGCGAAAGAACTGATCGGGAAAGGAAAGATCGAACGTGATTCCGGGATCACGGACGCTGTCCTGTATCCGGTAAGCATCCTTCCGTTTGCCATGGAAGGCGATAACGTGTATCACGGCGAGCTTGTGGATGCTCCGTTCAGCGCCTTTCCGATGATTGAATATTACAACTATACGCTTGATAAAGAGTTTTTAAAAAACGTACTTTACCCTTACCTTACGTATGTTCTTAATTTCATGGAACACTGGATCGTAGAGGAGAACGGCGAATATGTATGGTACGCTGCATATAACGAAAGCTCATGGGCAAAAAATGCGGTTCTTGAAACAGGAGCGTACAGAATGTGCCTTGAATGCGGGATAAACGCCGCGGAGGAGCTCGGTGATACCGAAAAGGCGGAAAAGTGGAGGCTGTACCGAGGAAGGATGCCAAAACTGCCGGTTATCGACGATTATAAAGGCAGCAGGAAGACGGTTTTGGGCATTGCGGATCTTTATCAGTCGTCGCCAGGCTCCCCGTGGCTTATGCCTTCAGATCTGGCGCTCACAAACGGGAATCCTCTTCCGCTGGAATCAATTATTCCTTTCGGCTTGCTCGGTTATTATTCGACGGAAGAGGAGCTTGAAACCGCACGGAATACCGTTGACGTCTTTGACAGGGATATGAACAGCTGGGAACAGATCAACAGCTTTCCGAAAATATATGCTGCGGCTGTCTGCTCCCGTTATGACTGCAGGAAGATCATCTCAAAACTTGCCGCTACGATCAGAAAGCAGATTCAACTCAATCTGATGATCGAGGACACTATTCACGGAATCGAAAAGGCCGGTGAGACCGCAGCTGTGAATAATATGCTTCTTTTATCTGACAAAGGTATAATAAAACTCTTCGGCTGCTGGGACAGGAACCTTGACGCGCGGTTTGTAAGACTCCGTGCAAAAGGCGCGTTCCTTTTTACCGCGAAATACAGGGGCAATACTCATGAGATCACAGAAGGCGCGACAATGTATTCGGAGGCTGGCGCTGCAGTTGCGCTCGCTTCGCTCTGGCCGGAAGGAATGACGGTACTTGACGAAGAAGGAAATCCGGTCAGAACGGCAAAGAGCACTGCGCCCGGTCATGACGAAGAGGCGGTCTATACTTTTGATACAAAACCCGGGATGACATATACGTTTATAAAAAAACTCGTTGACCGCGCCGGCAGTGCGGAAACACGGAGCCGCCTGACGAAACGATCAGATCAAACTCTTTTAAGAGGTAAATTATGAAAAAAACAGCAAAAAAATCGTTGACGCTTCTCATTGTTCTTACATTTCTTTTTGAAATGTGCTCATCTATCACGCAATTGCGTTCTGTTCGGGCGGAAACGGCTGCGGCGAAAAGAAGCGTTAACGGAATTTACCGATCTGCCGACGAATCGTTGTATGGCGATTACACTTCCGGACAGGAATACACGTCGCATCTGGAGGCGAACGCCACCTCAAATACCGAAAATATTGTCGGCGACGTATTCGCTAATATGATCAATTCAAGAATGACTCCGGATATTGAGGAAGACGACGGCGGTACCGCCATTCCTTCTCTTCAGGAATACCCCGTTGAAAAGCATGACGTATCATATTACGGAGATTCGCCGAGGGTCCGTTTCGCAGATGAAAATGATCATGATGCCGGATATTTCGTATACAGAGATTCTTTCTTTCTGGTTTCCGCGGAGGAAAGCGATAATTACGTTGTTGAGTATAATGAAGAAATGACCGAAGCGCGCATTTCTCCCGCTATCCCGGAAGAATGGCTCGGAGGAAAAACAGGAATCGTTTTTTTGAAGGAAAGCGTAGCGGAGGATATTATCCTCGTGTTTGAGGAGAAACCCGTAACAAAGGACGGTACACTGACCGTTCCGCTGAAAAACACCGACGACATTACGCTGAATATGATATTTTCAGACGGGAAGCTGGAGGCAGAGAACCGGCCGCGGCTGAGAGCGGGAATCTCTTATGAGGACGAGATCAGCGGAACTAACTGGTCCGGAAAGCTGACCGGCGTACGTTTTAAAGACATCGGCGGAGTTTCTGACGTCGATTTCTGGGATTTTCTGTTTGTTTTGAATGTAAATATCAAGATCGAAGTCGATTTTGATATAACAACTACCGGCCCGACTCCGGAAAGAGAATCTGCGCAGGCTGCAAAAGTCGGATTCTCTGTCAAATATTTTGATATTGATTTTATTTACTACATTCAGGTGGAATTTCCGTCGGCTCCGTTGCACGTCACAGGTTCAATGACTACCGACTTTGTATACAGTCTTGGGACGGTAGGCTCCGTTATCCGCCGGTACAGAAATCCCGTTGTATTAAAAACGCTTGAATTTCTTGGTAATAATTCTCAGAACAGGCATGTCGGTTTCTATATCGGGTCTCAGTTCACCTGCAGAGGCGGCTTCCTTTCTTTCAGTATTGACTTTCTGTTCATTCACAAATCTATCGGTCCGGTCCTTTCCCTCAATCTGGATTTCCGCGCGGGCTGCCGCTTTGTCGCGGAGCATCAAACCGACAGGTTTTCATGGCCCGATCAGTCGCTGGACGAGCTTCACACCTGTGTTATAAACGGGGCTCCCGGATGCCTATATCTTAGTTCTGCCGAGTCATATGCAACGGCGCTTCGCTTCCGCATAGATCTTTATTTTAAGCACTGGGATTTCGATCTCATCGGCGGCACTGAAACCGTGATAGAACAGAAAAAATACCACCAATCATATACTTATGACGGCGCTGACGGAAACATCGTTGAAGGTGAATGCCCGCATCAATTCTACAGGGTTCCGGTCTCTGTCTGGCTCGATGAGGAAATGACGCTGCCGGCTCCCGCCAGCAACGTCTCCCCGAGCGATCACGTAGCGCCGTCTGGCGATCTGGAAAGAAGTATTGTGACGGCTACGACCGGAAGCGACGGTAAAGCTTCGATCTACCTGCCATATATAGCTAATTACAGATATACTCTGGTCGCGGTTAAGGAAGTGGAAGGCGGCAGGATAAAGGGCGCATCGATCCAGCCTTCAAATATCGTGCGAAGACTTAATGATAACGTCGATATAGTACTGAAGGCGGGGGACGAAAAAATCACGATACACGTGGATAACAGATGGATCGTCGATTTCAAGGAAAACGACCGGCCCAAAAACGTCACCGTTGCCCTCCAACGCTACATTAACGGTGCGTGGGAACAGGCGGCAACAGCTGAGCTTAACGGCGAAAACGGCTGGAGCACGGATTTTACGGCGGCGAAATTCATTGTTACAGACGGCGAGGTCAGACTTGTCGCCTACCGTGTTGTCCTTCTTGACGAGAATTCAGCAGCCGTGGAGGACAGGCAGTATGCCGCTTTTTATGTTGACCGTTACATTTCGGTATCAGACGAGGCAGAACCGACCCACAGAACAAAATATTATGTTGAATACTCATCGGATATAAGCAACACAGGCATTAATGTTTTAATCACCGAAACGGCTGTTGCCGACGTGTCGATCTACAAACTGTGGAGCATTGACGATGAGACGGAACGGCCCGGATCCGTCTACCTCGCTCTCCTTTGGAAGCCTGAGGAGAACTGGCATAACAATGCCGCGGCGCTGCACGTCCCAAACGCATGGGTGGCAGTACTGAAACCTCTGGCCGGTGATACGTCAACGTTGAAATCGCTCGTTGACGCAAGCATCATTACTACAGAGGACATCTCGGGTATTGAAAACGTGCCGGTCGCGATCGGTAAGTTTTCGGAGGAGAACGAATGGAGTATCGTATATACTGTCCCGAAATATAAGAACGGTATAAAAATGCAGTTCATGGCGTATGAACTGGACAGTTCGGTGATCTCCGACCTGCTACTGTATGAATATGACACGAAAATGAAAGTGTCCGCCGTACAGTCAGATAAATACAGATCTATACCGGCAAAAGCCGTCAGAGGCTCAGAAGACTGGGAATACACAGCATCTTTGCTGAACGTCGCGAATGACGATAATACCATAGGCGGAACGGTCACGTGGGTCTGGGACAGGCAGTATGATATGTATACCCGTATGCCGCTAAAAAGCGAATGGGTTAAAATACATATTTTCAAAGACGGATCAGAACTCAGCAATTCTCCCGTAGTGCTCTACAGAAGTACTTTTGAGCCTAACATCGATCCGTACAACACTTACTCAGACAGTGAAGATTACTCCGTGGTGTGGCCGTGGTCGCTCTCCGGACCGAATATCGACAAAAACGCCGAATATACAATTACGGAAGAACTGTCGGAGCGTCAGACGTTTCACGACCGCTGGAGCACTACCGTAAGCGGGCTGAACGCTGTAAACTACTGGCAGGGCAGCAACAACGTTTTTGTCAGAGTACAATGCATATTTGAAGACATGATAACCCTGCCGGATGACGAGCAGATCATGCTGAGGATCACGCCGAACGGGGAACCCACATACAGTTACTGGCTGAACAAGGAGAATAATTTCAGCTCGCAAGAAGTCCTTTTCACCTTCAGAGACGACGATGTTCCGGGCTTTACGATCTATGTGGAAAATCCTTCCGTATACTTCGAACGGATATATAAGGACCCGGTCGTAACAAAAAAGCCGGACGGCACTCTGATCTATAACTATACGGTGGTATTTCTCAATCAATGCTATCTGGAGATAACGGTCTCAAAATCCTGGGACAACAACGGCGACACGGAAGGTATGCTATATCCTCCGTTCGATCCGATCAGAGCAGGGCTTTACAGAGACGGAGAGCTGATAGGCAACGTCGTTTTAAACAAGAAGAAGCCGTATCAGAATAACGAATGGGAAAGTGTAAAGATAACAACGGATTCGGAAGGCAACAAGCTGTACAGAATCGCGCCTGACGGACACAAATATGAGTATACGCTTATAGAAGAACCTGTCAGAGGCTTCAGCTCTGTTGTGACCGTCACGGAAACCTCGATGAGTCAGCTGACAGCAGACCTCAAAAACATCTGGGTCGGACCCGACTGGGTCGACGTTATGGGTACAGTAACGTGGATCGGCGATTCGGATAAGAAGTACCTTCGCCCTGATACGGTACATATCTCCGTTGTAAACAGCAAGGGCGAGCTGGTCAATACGCTTGACGCGCCCGTCAACGGAAACAGTTGGACACTCAGGTATGTGCCCGGCACGGATGAAAACGGAGAACCTTTATCATATTCCGTCCTTCAGAGCCACGTCCCCGGTTATAGCACAAAAAACAAGGCGCCATACTATGACCAAAGTTACAGAGCGTGGCGCTGCGACACTGAAAATACGCTTACGGGCTATTTCGCCGCCACTATAGAGAAGGTTATTGCGGGAGGCGCGGACGACGAGGATAAGCAGGAGCAATTCGTTTTCGAGATAGAGTCCAGGGACGATGCCGTGGATGCGGATCATGATTTTCCGGATCCTGTAAAGAACCAAGTCAGCATAACCGGCGAAGGCAGCACCGTTGCCGAATTTCTCCTGGATGACGACGGGGTGTACCTGTATTCGATCAAGGAAAAGAAAGGTACAAACGGAAACTGCGTTTACGACGACAGCGAAAATCTTATTTTGATCGTGCGAGTCTCTGATGATAACGGCAATACGTCGTTCAGAAGCTGGGTGGGAAAACCGTCCGAAAACCTGACTTCCGGGGAGAACGGCGATGAAGGAAACGGTTCACAAAACGCGCAGCTGACAGCCGAGACCGAATCAGACAAGGTCAGCTTCACGAACAAATACCCTGTTCTTAAAATAAAAAAAGACTGGGAGATCGATATAGAGGGCAAAGACCGCCCGGACAGCATCGAGGTCGTGCTTCAAGCCAAAAAAGAAGGCGGCTGGGAAACAGAGAAAATCATTGAGCTAAACGGTGACAATGACTGGTCGGCAAATGTTAAGCTCTCCGGCGAAAACAACGGCAAAACCGAATACCGTGTGCGCGAACTCAAAGAGGAAACAGCTCTGATGGAATTGATAAAAAAGATCAGGGACACGGTCGGAGAATTCGTTTCGGGACAGTATGATTCCTGGATATCCGGGATAAAGGAGCTTGCCGGCGGTTATTACGAAAAGCTTCCGTCGTCGGTAAAAGACGCCGCTGATCAGGGGCTTGAAAAGCTTAAGGAAAAGCTTGGCGCGACAGAAGAGAATCTTCTGGACAAGCTGGTTGAACAATTGGGCATAGCTTCGGCGATCGACCGTATAGTATATGATGAAGAAGACGGCGACAAACCGTCTGAGGACGCGGTAACAAATGAGGTCAGATACCACGTATCCGGTTATTTCTCCGCTATTTCCGGCGGCAATGAAGACGCTCACGTAACAAAATATAAGGTTTCTTATGACGAGGAGGAAGGTTCCTTCACCGTTACCAACACGGCGATAATCGACATTGACCTTATCAAAAGGTGGATAACCGTAAACGGCGACGGCATCTCCTTAAAACCTGACGGGGAAGACGTTCCCGACGCCGCGTGGCTCGTACTTATGTGCTCGCCCAAGGCGGGTGCTCTTGACGGCGCTGCAGAACTTGCCGGACAGCTGGGGATCGATCTGGGAAGTGTTCTGGACTATGAATTCCCGGTGATAAATCCTGTTGAGGGAGGCCGTGATCCGATAAGCATCATCAGCGAGCTTGCCCTGGGTGTTGATATAAGTATATTCGGTAAGCTCAAGATCGTACCGAAACTTGCTATCGCGCGCGTGACCGAAGAGGACAGCTGGACAAAGCGGATGGTGGTAAAGAAATATAACGTCGGGATACCGATGGAATACAAAGGTGCTGAACTCGGCAGCGAGATCATAAGACAGATAATAAAGTATCTGATAAATATCAGCCTTCCGGTTTCATACAATCCGTTTGACAATTACTTCAGCATCCCCACAAAAGCGATCAGAACTGTCGCAGGCATAACCGATCCGGAAGATTTTCTTGATTTTTCAGCACTGTCCGGTAAGCTTCTTGAGAAAGCAAAATCACTGACGCTGGATGACGTTAAAAATTTCGGCCCTGAAACGCTTCTGGATGACTGGCATCTGATGGCCAACGTGATCAACATAAAAATCGATTGGGATACGGATGAGGATCCCGACCGGGTCAGCGGAGTTAAGATCTGGGATGATGCGGGAAATGAAGATAAACGGCCGGAGTGGATCAAAATACACGTCAGCGACGGCGAAGGAGAACTTGAAGACTCTCCCGTACTTTTAAAGAAATCAGACTATGATAATATAAACGAATGGGAATGGTCTCTTGAGCTCCCTGATGATTATGACGGCGACGGGGAATTCCGTGTAACCGAAGAATATCCGGAGAATTACGAATACAAAGACAGTTATTCCGTAGCAACGGACGATACCGACATAACCAACACCTGGTCTCCTGACGTAATGCTTGTGTCCGGCCGTAAAATATGGCAGGACGAAGACGATATGGACGGAATCCGTCCGGAAACCGTGACCGTAATTCTGAAAGCAGACGGCTTAGAGGCGGGAAGAGCCACAACTTCCGCTGAGGGAGAGTGGAAATTCTTCTTCAGTAACCTTCCGCGCAAAAACAAAGACGGAGAGACTATATTATACACGATCGAGGAACTTCTTACGCCTGTGATCACAGGGGAAGACGGCCCGGGGACATATGCCGTTAAAGTCGAAGAGTATAACATCGTGAACACTCACACTCCCAGATCCGGCGCCCTGATAATAGTAAAAGCCGGAGCTGTTGATGGCAATGATTCTTTCGTGTTCAGTATCACCAGAAAAGATGACAGCGATTATGAGCTCTTTGTGACGATCCACGGCAACGGCTCAATTCGGATAACGAACGTGAAGCCGGGAGAATACCTGGTAAAAGAAATCACTGACTGGAGCTGGAAATACCGCGAGAACGTCAGTGTTTCTGTCTCGAACGCGGAGTCCTTTGAAGACTGGATAAAAGTCATTGGCGTTTCAAAAGACAGTCCTGTTCCTACGTTAACTTTCACGAACGAGCCGAACGGTAAAAACTGGCTGAGCAGCGAAACGTATTCCGACTCTATGTTTGATCCGCTTGAAAACACGACTATACAGCCATGAAGCTCCTCAAAGCGGCCGCCGGCGAAAACAGGTATTATTCCCGCCCGCAGCACCTTAAGGAGCTTCAGCTGAAGATTTCAATTTACCGGAAGTTGCAGTTAATCCAGGTTTTCGTACCCGACGAGTGTTTCGAACAGAGTGTTTGCGTAAAGACGCGCCCAGAAATCGTTCGGGTGGTTGATGTTGTTGCCCGAAAAGTCCTCAAACTTGATATGCTCGAGCACTGAAGCGGTCATCGACGTGATCCCGCAGACGGCGCAGGGGACACCTTCTTTTCTGAACTCTTCGGAAAGCTTCACTAAATACGGCTCCTGAAGCGCGTCATTTCCCGCCCAGTTGGAGCCGGGTCTGTTAAGAAGCGTTGACATAATAATGAATCCGGCGTCGGGGACAAGCTCGCGGGCTTTGTCAATGATCGCCTTGTCGTTTTCCGCAGTTTTTTCCGGGGAAAGGCCGCCGTCATTGCCGCCGAGGTCAACCACAAAAAGGTCGCAGCCTGACTTTTCGATAAACGGTTTAACGTATTCCTCGAAATTGCTTACACCGTCCGACGTTGTCCAGCCGCCGACGCTGTTATTGATGTAGGTTATTGTCCCTCTGTCACCGGCAACGTAATCCTTCCTCGGCACAGGCCCCGTTCCGGGAAGCTTTGATTTTTCGTAATGGACCGTATATCCGAAAATGTCTGCGAGCGCGTTCGTGACGAGCAGCGCGTATGAATACTGGTACGGGGGATAACTGTACGCAAACGACGATGCGGCTCCGTACGTGCAGCTGTCTCCGTAGAATACGATGGTGACGTCTTCTCCGGCTTCGAACTTGTTATATAATTTTTCGTAGATGTCCGCAAAACACTTTTGCTTGTAACCGTTCCAGGTGTCGGAGTGGGTGTATTCGACGTTCACCTGATAGTTCGTCATAACCGTGCCTTCGCCCCAGTAAACAGACTTGCTCACGCCGTCAACGTCGATCCTGAGCGTGCCGTCTCCGGAATAATATTTTTTGCTCGTGATGCACGGGATCTTGCTGTCTTCGGTAACTCTGAGCTTTCCGTCAACGACTTCGTAATCGCGGCCTTCTTCATACTTCTTTTTTCCGTTGTACGACGTGACCGAAATGACCTTGTCGATTTTATACAGCAGCTCTTTCGTGTCGCCTTTGTCAATAAACATCACCGTTTCGTTCTTTACGTGATCGCCGGAAAACACGTTCTGAAGTTCCCAGGTAAGGTTTTCCGCTTTGAAATTAAACTTTCTGTGTCCTGACATATCATCTGTCGCCTCCGCGGGTTCAACTGTGTTTATAATTTGGTCAGGGGACGCGCTTGTAATTGATTCCGGAGAAACGGTGTTGCACGAAACTGCGCCGCAAGTCATAACTATGACCACAAGGACCGTCAGTATTTTCATATAATGTTTCATAATTTCCTAATTACCTCCTGCGGAATTTTAAATCTTAATTCGTTGTTATGCATAATACTTAACTTCGAAGCCGGCAATTTATGCAGCGGCTTTTGTGATGCTGTTTTACACAGTTTTTCGGAAAATGTCAATAGGCGTCCATGAGGTTTAAAGTTTTTTGGCGGCAATTGTTTTCATTATTCTGCTGAGGCAGAGGAGGGGTGGCACACGAGCCTCGATCCATCGCGATCTGTGTGCCACGGATTGGCCATTATTCTCTGAACTCTGAACCCTTAACTCTTAACTCTGAACTCTTAACTCTGAACCCCCTGAACTCCATTTGAACTTCTGCGAAGCCGAGTGAATGGCTAAGAATTTTGTTTATTTTGTTGTCTTCCAGCCATCCATTACCTTCTTCGGTCACGCACGAAGCCGGATAGATGGCTAAGAATTTTGTTTGACCGAAATGCGAATAAATGTTGGGAACGCATGAGACCCAAAATTCGTGCCATCATCCGGTTCGTGCTTTGACCGAAATGCGAATAAATGTAGGGAACGCATGAGACCCAAAATTCGTGCCATCACTCGCTTCGCCTCTGAACTCTGAACTCTTAACTTAAATCCCTTACCTTATGGATCTTCCGGTATTCGGTGGCGCTCGTACCCGTCATCAAACGGAAAAGCCTCGAAAAATAAAACTGATCGTTTATACCTACCGCGGAGGCGATCTCCGCGACGGATATGTCGGTTTTTATCAGCAGCGACTGAGACTGCCTGATCCGCAATCCGTTAATGTACTTTGACGGCGAACTGCCGGTCAGCTCTTTAAATTTCTGATACATTGCCGAGCGCGAACAGCCCATCAGACCGCACAGCTCTTCTGCCGAAATATTCCGCCCGAAATTAGCTTCCATAAAATCGTGAACTTTATGCGAAAGCTCGCTTCTCTCTTTGATCGGCGTTGCCACCTCGAGAAGGATCGAAATAATCTCCGAAATAAACGGAAGCCTTCCTGAAAAAACGTCAGCA
>JAFWQX010000144.1 GCA_017508875.1 Clostridia bacterium
ATAGCTATATAATTATCAAAATATTTTAACATTAAAGCTTCAAAGTCGTAAGCATAATTAAAATTTGAGCAACATCTCAAATGCCCTCCGTTTTTATCATATAAATCGATTCTGCCGGTATATCCTCCTTTGGTATTATTCATATCATTATAATAAGTTATTAAATAAAAAGAGCCATCTGTGAGTTTTATCTGAGCGCCCTGCCCAAATGGAGTTTCTGGATATTTTCTAACGTTAAACGGATATGCCACCCAAAATGAAAGTTTTGATAATTCTGTAAAAAACGTTGTTATTCTTTCGCCATCAAGTGTAGTTATTACTTCTATACTTTCGAGATCGATATCTGCTTCAGGTTGATTTATTTCCCTCGGATATTTGAGCACAGGAACATTTGTATTAAGAATTATGTAATTAATTTCCTTAATATCATTCGAAACTAGTTCGTCAGATATCCTAAACTTACCCGGGTCCCACGCTACAAAACAGCAGGATGCCAAAATAAAACATAGTATAACTATACTAAAAAGGGGAATAAACTTTCTTTTCATAACTGCCTCCTTGTCAATATTACTTTGGATCGTCTCCCCACCAAAAGAAAGCTGGGATAATCAAATGTCCTGTAATATAATAAATCCATGCATCCGTGATATATTTATCTGATTGTCCATGAGACGTCCCTCCTAAAATATCAGCCATAGTCTCCCAAGGCGCATAATAATATGCCTCCCTTCCTAAGTCGGGTCTTCCATCATATCCACCCAAAACGCCAGCCGAAGGAATTGCTACAGTTATAGCATATGTAACAATACCCATCATCATCAACTGCAATGACCCGCCATTTGATGAAGCCTAATGATTCTAACCTGTTCATAGCTCTTGCCCCCTGAAATACTGCTCTAAATATATGCCTTACCTTGTCTAAGTTTACGATTGCGATCATAACAAATTATCTGGAGACTGTCAAGTAAACGTGGCGTGCTTCCCCGCGGCCGGTATCACTTGGATATTTTCGCGGTTTATTCATTGCCAAATGGAAATATTCAAAAAATTTTCAGAAAAATTGAATATTTTTTCGTTTAGGGTATTGACAAAGCATAAACGCGGGTGTATCATTGGGACATGCTCCGGGGAGAGATCAATAATCCGGGCATAAAACATACGAAAACGGCAGGATGAGAAGAATGGAAAAGAAAGACATTAAAAAAGTAGTACTGGCATACTCCGGCGGGCTCGACACATCGATCATTATCCCGTGGCTTAAGGAGAACTACAATAACTGCGAAGTAATCGCCGTATCGGGTAACGTAGGTCAGGCGGACGAGCTCGAAGGGCTCGAAGAGAAAGCGCTGAAAACAGGCGCCTCCAAAATATACATCGAAGATCTGACTGAAGAATTCGTAAACGACTACATTATCCCTACCGTACAGGCGGGAGCGCTTTACGAAGGGTATATGCTTGGAACGTCATTTGCAAGACCTCTCATCGCCAAAAGGATCGTAGAGATCGCAAAAAAAGAAGGCGCACAGGCTATTGCCCACGGCTGCACCGGTAAGGGAAACGATCAGGTGCGTTTCGAACTCGCCATAAAAGCGTTCGCACCGGACATGAAAGTTATTGCCCCCTGGCGTGAATGGTCCATTAAATCCCGCGAAGAGGAGATCAGCTACGCCGAAGCGCATAATATCCCGCTGAAGATCAACCGCGAGACAAACTATTCGAAGGATAAGAACCTGTGGCACCTTTCTCACGAAGGGCTTGACCTCGAAGACGCAGGAAACGAGCCTCAGTACGATAAACCCGGTTTCCTCGAAATGAGCGTCTCCCCTATGGCCGCTCCGGACGAACCGACGTACATCACGCTCGATTTTGAAAAAGGCGTACCGACTGCGCTGTGCGGAGAAAAAATGACCGCGAAAGAGATCGTGCTGAAGCTGAACGAGATCGGCGGGAAGAACGGCATCGGTCTGCTCGACATTATAGAGAACAGGCTCGTCGGAATGAAATGCAGGGGCGTTTATGAAACTCCCGGCGGCGCGATCCTTTACGCCGCGCATAATTACTTAGAGACGCTTACACTCGATAAGATGACGATGCATAAAAAGCAGGAACTCTCCATCACGTTCGCGGAGCTCGTTTACAACGGTCAATGGTTCACTCCCCTTCGCGAGGCGCTTTCGGCGTTCGTCACTTCCACTCAGCAGAAAGTTACGGGTACCGTTAAGCTTAAGCTCTACAAGGGCAATATTATCAAAGCGGGCGTCTGGTCTCCGAACGCGCTTTATTCCGAAGAACTCGCCACTTTCGGCGCGGACAACGTCTACAATCAGGCGGATGCTGCCGGTTTCATCAATCTGTACGGTCTGCCTATAAAAGTTCAGGCGCAGGTCGCCCAGGCCAACGGCATAGAATAACATTATAAGAATCATTTCTTGCAAAAGTGCTTTGACTGCCGTATCATATATGGAAAAGTCAAAACACTTTTGTTATTATGGGGAGGACTGCTTCATGTCGGATAAAAATACGAACGGATCTCAGGACTGTGCGATCGCTCAGCTGGCGGAACTATACGAAGTGCTTGAACGGGCGGCCGGGCTCAGGGGCAAGTGTTTTTTGAAGCTGCTCGACTTCAGTGCGGAGGAGATCGGTACGCTGCTTGACCTTTCCGCAGTGTTGAAAAAGCTCAAGAAAGCGCGTATCCCCCACCGGATACACGAAGGAAAAAATATTGCCCTCATCTTCGAAAAAACAAGCACGAGGACGAGATGCGCGTTTGAAGTTGCCGCCGCGGATCTGGGAATGCATCCTGTATACCTCGACCCGAAAAGCTCGCAGATCGGTAAGAAAGAGAGCATTGCCGATACGGCGCGCGTGCTCGGAAGAATGTTTGACGGCATAGAATACCGCGGATTCGGGCAGTCCATCGTCGAAGAACTGGCGCAGTATTCCGGCGTCCCCGTCTGGAACGGACTTACGAATGAATTCCATCCCACGCAGATACTTGCGGATTTTCTGACGATACGTGAGCATTTCGGGACTCTGAAAGGTAAAAAACTCGTATATATGGGCGACGCGCGTTACAATATGGGTAATTCCCTGATGGTGGGCTGTGCTAAAGCAGGTATGGATTTCGTGGCGTGCGCCCCTGAAAAATATTTTCCGTCGAAAGAACTGATCGAAAAGTGCGAGTCTCTTTGCAAAACTTCCGGCGGAAGCCTCTCGTTCATCACCGATCCTTCTGAAGCGGTAAAGGGCGCCGACGTTATTTATACAGACGTCTGGGTCTCGATGGGAGAACCTGACGACATTTGGGCTGAGCGTATAAACGACCTACTTCCATACAGGGTGACCAAAAAGCTCATGGATGCTGCCGGACCGCAATGCCGCTTCATGCACTGCCTCCCTTCTTTTCACGATCTGAAAACAGAGACCGGGGCAATGGCAGGCAGGAACTTCGGTATCGACTGCATGGAAGTAACCGACGAAGTATTTGAAGGGCCGGGGAGCATCGTTTTCGACGAAGCGGAGAACCGTATGCACACCATAAAAGCAGTGATGGCTGCGACGCTTTAACTGCTGCGGTCCGGCCGGTCAATGACGATTATTCATGCGGTTAAGACATTGAAATATTATTGATCAAATTCCAGAAGATTATGAAACCAGGGTATCTTATACTTCAAAACGGAAGCGTATATAAAGGGTTCAGATTCGGGGCGGAAAAGAGCAGCGTGGGCGAGCTCGTTTTTACGACCGGTATGTGCGGCTATATCGAAACGCTTACCGATCCGAGTTACGCGGGTCAGACGGTTCTTCAGACGTTCCCGCTGATAGGTAACTACGGGATCATTCCGGAAGATTTCGAGGGCAAAAGCGCGCTGACCGGATACGTTGTACGCGAATATTGCGATTTTCCGTCGAATTTCAGGTCCAGGTACACGCTCGACGAATATCTTAAAGAGAACGGCATACCGGGGCTGTACGGCGTTGACACCAGACAGATCACCAGGGAAATAAGGGACGCAGGCGTTATGAATGCCGCGATAACCGACGTGCCTCCAGAAGGTAAAAATGACAGTATTTTCGCCGCTCTCGCTTCGTACCGCGTAAGCGACGTGCTTCCGGCCGTAACGTGCAAGGAAAAATACGTTGCGAAAATGATCGGCGACCCGACGGCTGCGGAGAATTCAAGCCCGCTGATCAAGCACAGGGTCGCGCTGTTAGACTACGGACTGAAACAGAATATCGTGGGCGAATTGACGCGCCGCGGCTGTGAGGTCAACGTATTCCCGGCGGATACAAACGCAAGTGAGATCATTGACGGCGGCTTCGACGGCGTAATGCTGTCAAACGGCCCGGGCGATCCTGCGGATGATACGTTCCAGATCGCGCAGATCGGGAAACTTCTCGGAAAGCTTCCGGTCTTCGGGATCTGCCTCGGGCATCAGCTGACCGCGCTGGCGGCCGGAGGAAGTACGTATAAGCTCAAATTCGGTCACCGGGGCGTTAATCAGCCTGTAAAGTCGCTTAAGTGCGGAAGAACGTATATAACGAGCCAGAACCACGGCTACGCCGTTGACCCTGAAAGCGTCGCCGGAAAAGGAACGCTCTCTTTCGTTAACGCCAATGACGGCACGTGCGAGGGAATAGATTACCCTTCCCTTTCCGCGTTTACCGTCCAGTTCCATCCCGAAGCGCGCTCCGGCCCTCACGACACGTCGTTCTTATTTGACCGCTTCATCAGAATGATGGAAGGAGGCGAAGCGTAATGCCTAAAAATCCCGACATTAAAAAGGTGCTCGTAATAGGCTCCGGGCCAATCGTCATAGGACAGGCGGCCGAATTTGACTATGCAGGCGCCCAGGCATGCCGCGTACTCAAATCCGAGGGTATCGAGGTCGTTCTCTGCAATTCCAATCCCGCTACCATCATGACCGATAAGGCGATGGCTGATTCGATATATCTCGAACCGCTTACCGAAACTCTGCTTGAACGAATAATTAAAAAAGAGCGGCCGGACAGTCTGCTTGCGGGTCTCGGAGGCCAGACCGGGCTTAATCTGGCAATGGAGCTAAGCCGCAGGGGCGTGCTTGATAAGTACGGAGTAAAACTGCTCGGGACAGGGCCCGAAGCGATCGACCGCGCCGAAGACCGCGAACTGTTCAAAAAAGCCATGCAGGAGATCGGGCAGCCGGTCGTAGCATCGGATATTGCCCATACCGTCGAAGACGCACTCAGGATAGCCGAAAAGATCGGATATCCGGTAATAGTGCGTCCCGCCTTCACGCTGGGCGGAGGCGGAGGAGGCGCCGCGGAATCTGAAGAAACGCTCCGGATCATCGCAGGAACCGGGCTCGAGGCCTCCCCGATAAAGCAGATACTCGTAGAAAAAGCCATTTTCGGCTGGAAAGAAATAGAATTCGAGACGATGCGCGACGTTTCCGGAAACGTCATAGCGGTATGCTCGATGGAAAATATTGACCCCGTGGGAGTGCACACAGGCGATTCTTTGGTAGTATCTCCGGCGCTCACTTTGTCCGACCGCGAATACCAGATGCTGCGCTCGGCATCGCTCGACATAATAACGCACCTCGGGATCGTTGGCGGCTGCAACGTCCAGCTCGCACTGGATCCGGATTCTTTCGAATACGCCGTGATCGAGGTAAATCCGCGCGTCTCCCGTTCTTCTGCGCTGGCGAGCAAAGCCACAGGCTATCCGATAGCGAAGATCACAGCGAAGATCGCGCTCGGGTACGATCTCGATGAGATCACGAACGAGATAACGGGAAAGACGTGCGCCTGCTTCGAACCGGCGCTGGATTACGTCGTGGTCAAGATGCCTAAATGGCCTTTTGATAAATTTGCGGGTTCGTCGCGCACGCTCGGAACGCAGATGAAGGCAACGGGCGAAGTGATGGCTATCGCGCCTTCGTTTGAAATGGCGCTTATGAAAGCCGTGAGAGGCGCGGAGAACGGCCTCGATACACTTAATTTGAAAGACAGCGGCGCGGTTTCGCGCAAAAATGATTCAGAAAAGAGCGCGGAGAAAGACGAACTGCTACGCAGGCTCAGGAACGTTGACGACCGGAGGATCTATACGATCTTTGAAGCGATAAAATCAGGGATATCGATCGAAGAGATCCACGATATCACTAAGATCGATTTGTGGTTCCTCGCCAGGTTCAGAAAGCTGGCGGAATATGAGCTTGCATTGGCTGAAAACGGGCTCGATGAAGGATCATATTTTGAAGGCAAACGATTGGGCTATACCGACGCGGCTCTTCTGAAGCTCTCCGGCAGTACTGCACTTCCCTGCCCTTCCGCCGCGGCGACTTACAAGATGGTAGATACGTGCAGCGCCGAGTTCGAAGCCGAGACGCCGTACTTTTATTCGTCGTTCGACAACTTCTGCGAATCGCGCTCGTTCCCGAAATCAGGAAAGCCCGTGATAATGGTCCTGGGCTCCGGCCCGATACGCATAGGTCAGGGCATCGAATTCGATTATTCGTCGGTACACTGCGTCTGGACGCTTCGCGAAATGGGATACGACGTAATCATAGTGAACAACAATCCCGAGACCGTTTCCACAGACTATGACACTGCAGACAGGTTGTATTTCGAACCGCTCACGCCCGAAGACGTCATGCACATAATAAACGCCGAAAAGCCGGAAGGAGTGGTCGTAGCTTTCGGAGGACAGACAGCGATAAAGCTGACCGGATTCCTTGACAGCCGCGGGATAAGGATCCTGGGCACGTCGGCCGAAGGGATCGACCTCGCCGAAGACCGCGGGAGATTTGACGCGCTCCTCGAAAAATACGCTATACGCAGGCCAAAGGGCGCCGGAGTGAACACGCTGGAAGACGCCCTGAAGGTCGCGGATTCTTTAGGTTATCCGGTACTTCTCCGTCCGTCTTACGTAATAGGCGGCCAGAATATGACGATCTCACGCAATCCGGAACATACGCGCGAATATATGGAGCGCATCCTCTCGCACGGCATCGATAATCCTGTGCTTATTGACAAATATATGCCCGGGATCGAGCTCGAAGCGGATGTCATCTCCGACGGCGAAGACGTGCTGATACCCGGAATAATGGAACATATCGAGCGCGCCGGAGTTCACAGCGGGGATTCGATCGCAGTATATCCGCCGTACAATCTCAACGATAAATTTCTCGAAAAAATATGCGACTGCTCTGAAAAACTCGCTCTGGCGCTTGGAACGAAAGGGCTCGTTAATATTCAGTACCTGATCTACGGAGGAGAGCTTTACGTCATCGAAGTGAATCCACGCGCGTCGCGCACAGTGCCTTACATAAGTAAAGTTACAGGCATCCCGATGACCGACCTCGCCTGCCGCGTTATGCTCGGCGCGAAGCTTAAAGATCTCGGCTACGGCACGGGCCTCGCTCCCGTTCCACCGTACTGCGCAGTAAAAGTGCCTGTCTTTTCGTTCGAAAAACTGACAGACGCAAATTCGATCCTCGGCCCCGAGATGAAATCGACAGGCGAAGTACTTGGATTGGGGAAAAATATGGCCGAAGCGCTGTTCAAAGGACTCCGCGCGTCAGGACTTTACCTGAACACCGACCCTTCGAAGCGCTCGGACACCGGCATACTTATAAGCGTTGACGAATCGGACTATCACGAGATACTTGCCCCCGCAAAAATATTCCGCGACGCAGGTATTACTGTCTACGCGACCAAAGGAACAGGCGAAGCGATCATCCGTTCAGGCACGGAGGCGGTCATTCTCCCGAACGCCACCGAAAGTCCCGAAATACGTACGCTCATGGAGAACGGAAAAATAAGCTGCATCGCATACACCGGCGCGGTAAAAGACGACACTTTGGGCGATTATACGCTCCTGCATATGCGGGCAATGCAGCTCGGCATCCCCTGCCTCACTTCCGCCGACACTCTGCGCGCTCTGTCCGAGATCATCCAAAGCAGGTATACCGAGGACAATATCGAACCCGTAGACATCTGCCACATGCGCACGCGGCGCCTCAGCGTCCCGTTCACCAAAATGCAGACGTGCGGCAACGACTACATCTTCATCGACAACACCGACGGCATCGTTACCTGCCCCGAATCGCTCTGCGTTAACCTCTGCGCGCCGCATACCGGCATCGGAGCCGACGGAATCGTGCTCATTGAAAAATCCGGTAAAGCCGACGCGCTCATGCGCACCTTCAATAAAGACGGCAGCGAAGGACTGATGGCCGGGAACAACATCCGCTGTGTGGCGAAGCTGCTGCACGACCGCAAAAAAGTCCCCGGATCGAAAGAAGTGCTTCAGATAGAGACCGCTTCCGGAATATATAACGCTAAAGTGTATCTGCGCGACGGAAACGTGAATTCAGTCGCCGTCGATATGGGAGGCGTTTATCCGGCAGACGAAGAATTATCAGTATCGGTAAAAGGCCGGACGTTTACAGGAACACCGGTAAACACCGGGAACCCGCACTTCGTAATATTTACTCCGTCGCCTGAAACACTTGACGTCGCATCGGTCGGTCCGGAAATAGAACACGATCCCGCGTTCCCCGGAAGAACGAACGTAGAATTCTGCGCAGTCGTTGACCGCACTACTATCCGGGCGAGGATATGGGAGCGCGGAAACGGAGAAACGCTGTCGGCCGGAACGTCGGCCGTTGCCGCAGCCTGCGCGGCGGTGTCAAAGGGTCTGGTGGACGGAGGCAGAGATATTACGGTGAAACTGCCCGGCGGAGAACTGACGGTGACGGTACCGGCGAATAGCGGCGGCAACGTGATCTTAACGGGCAGCTGCATTAAAGTTTTTGACGGAGTATTTGAATTATGAGTGAAATTTCAACTGCAGGTGCGCCTGTAATAGGGCTCAGCTGCACTTTTGAAGCAGGCAGGTACAGCGTGCCTGACGGTTATATAAACGCGGTAAGAACTGCCGGCGGACTGCCTGTCGTTATTCCCCTTCCTCAGGATGAGAAGGAGGCGGAAGCGCTGCTCGGAAGATGCGGCGGCCTTCTGCTTACAGGAGGCGTAGACGCGGATCCTGCGCTTTACGGCTCGTACAGACAGTATGATACCGAAAGCATATGCAAACCGCGGGACAGAGGCGAATTTATGCTTTTAAAAGCCGCTCTGAAGCTTCATCTCCCCGTGCTCGGTATCTGCCGCGGCATACAGATAATAAACGTATTTTTCGGCGGAACGCTCTATCAGGATATCCCCTTTCAGATAAGATCTCTGCCAGGCGGAGGAAATCCCCACCGTCAGACCGGTCCCTATCCTGAAGACGGGCACGAAGTCACGTTTGAAGAAGAGCTGTGGCCTGTAAGTTCAAAAACGCAGAGGGTCAATTCTTTCCATCACCAGGCTGTCCGCATACCCGCACCCGGTTTTCGCATACTCGCGAGGGACAATACCGACGGACTCATCGAGGCGTTTTATTCGCCCGAGACGGATTCGGCGCCGCTGATAATGGCTGTCCAGTGGCATCCTGAGCATCTTTACCGCCTGCAGGACGACCAGCTTTCGATATTTAGATTTTTCATTGATAAAGCACGCGGTAATGTGGTATAATCCTTTAAGACGCCTCACCGGCGCACTTTAAAGGAAAGGAGATAGCCTTCAGATGAAAAGCTTGCGAAACTGCCTCAGGCGTGCTAAAAGGCGTCCCGGTATTTTTTTGTTTATAGCTCTGATCACGTTCGCACTTACGTATCTTGAGCAGTATAACCCGTGGACTATGGCCAATGCGTCGCTCAGTTTCTTCAAGGGATTTGATTACGTCGCTTTTCTAAGCAATCTTGCAAATTCGACTATAGAGTTTTTCAAGACGCCGAAAGTCGCTTTCCTTACTATAGGCGCGATAGCTCTCGTGCTGTTCGCCCTCTGCTTCCTGCTGGGCATCATCTTTTCCGGATTCTTCAATCAGCTTTCGAACGCTACTTTCGATAAACCGAAGCGTCGCCGTGAATACAGAGTCGGGATCGGACGTTACACGTTTAAGCTCGCTATCTATTTCTTTATCGTAATCATATTAACGGCGCTCGTCGTCATAGCGATCCTTTACTCCGCGATACCGGCTATCATGTCCGTTAAGCAGTTCTTCCTCGGCTCGGCCGGAATGCTGCTGCCCACGATACTGCTCGTAGCAGTTTCGGCAGTTGCCGTAGCTTTCGCGTTCCTTTTCTTTGCCCTTTACGTAACTTACATTCTGCCTTCGATCATCTTCTTCCGCAGAGGAGGAACAGGCGTGGCATTCCGTATGGTAAACGGTTATTGCTGGTACCTGCTCCCCCGCACGCTCGCATATTTGCTCGTTATGCTCGGCATAAGGGTCGTGCTCTGGATCATTCATTATGGTCTCTCAAGCCAGGCAGCGGCTATATGCATTCTTGTGGCAACGTGGATGATAAGGACGATTATTAATTTTGCATACGCCTACTTCGTGTTCAATTCATTTTCGGCAATGAAGGGCGATATGTTTGACGTTGAATAAGAGGCGCGAGTTTCGCTTCTTTTACAAAGGATAAGAGGTTGGCAATATGTCCGGTTATAATTATTCGGAAAACTGGTCCGGCGGATCCGGTTCAAATAAAAGAGGCATCACGTTTACGGCAGTCGCAGGCGCCGTACTCCTGATCATTGTCGCCCTGATCGCGCTTTCGATCATCGGCTGCTCCGCCAAAAACAAAAAAAGCAGTAAAGTTGAAACAGGAAAGACGGTGCTCACCGTTGACGGAATACCCGTATACGAGAACCAGTTCAAATTCTTTGCCTCCCTCGTACTGAACCAGGAAGGCACGGTATATACCCTGCTGCTCGAAGACGATATTGACGCAAACGCCACCGTAAAGAATTCCGTAGTGAATTTCGCGAAAGAATACATTTTCAGACTTCGCGAAAGTACGAACGCCGGAGTCACGCTGACGGATGAAGAAAAGCAGCAGGTACTAACCAGCATCAAAAACGAATACGAGCAGTTTAAAACAGTAGGCAGCGAAACATACGAAGGAGACCGTTTTTACGATCATTATTACGGCCTTACCGAAAAACAGTACACGGATTTCTGGCTCGACTGGGCGGTCATAGAGAAATATAACGCACAGCAGGAAGCGCAGGCTGACGTATCCGAAGAAAGCCAGAAAGCAGCTTACGCTTATTTTGAAAAATACCTCTACGGCAAGGATATAAAGGTGCTGTCAATGTCGCTCGCCGGAGCTTCTGCAGATAAGAAGGATATGATCCTTACGCTCGCGCGCGAAATACGCGCCCAGATAGAATCAGGCGCAGATATGAGCGCTCTCATCGCGAAACATTGTGACGACGAAGCGCTGAAAGAATCGGACGGCGATATAACCGTCACTTCGATAATGAAGAGCAGTTTCCCGGAACTGTATGAATGGGCGTCCGGAGCCGAGGACGGGACCGTGGAAGTGATCGTATCTGAAAAAGCCGTTTACGTGGCAAAAGCGATAAAGACCCACGATTTTGAAGCGATCAAGAACAGCGAAACAATGATCGAATGGACGAGGCTTTACGCCGTTGACCGCAGCGTAGAGGAAACCGTCGATTCCGGAAAATACAGTTTTACGATAAATGACGGCGTATATAACGCAATTGACCTCAGCGACCTGATAAACGATGCTCTTAAAACGTGGCGTTCGTACTACGCCTCGCTGGAAGCCGGTAATCCATAATGAACAGACGTCCGAAACTGACCGCCGCATTAATATTGTCCGTCTCACTGCTCTGCCTTCTGACCGTTTTAGCGTTTCTGAGACCGGGGCATGAGAACAGCTATGCCGCTTTTGCTGCCGAAGCCGGTGCGACCGCTGACCCTGCATCACCTTCCTCTACTCCTGCCGGGTCAGAAGTTCCGGACGAACAGACTACAGAGAATCCGACAGGTAATCCTACAGAGAATCCGACAGGTAATCCTACAGAGAATCCGACAGGTAATCCTACAGAGAATCCGACAGAACAGCCTACGGAACAGCCGACCGCCGAGCCGACTACCGCCCCTACGCCGGAGCCCACTCCCGAGCCGCTTCCTTCCGTAGAACCCCACGTAAACACCGTGCGGATAGGCCTTAAATACAATAAGAGCGCGCTGGACGTCGTTACCACCGGCTCTGATACGGGCGGAACTCTCGGAGTTGTAAAAAACAATTCAGTATACACACCTGTGCTCGCTTTCAACGCTTCCGGAACAGTTACTTTAAGAGCGGACACGGGTTATCATATCGCCGTAACTTCCGGCTTCTCCAACGTCGAAGACGCACGCAGAGAAATGCTGAAAATTAAAGCACTTATGGACGGCGGCGGAATATCGATGCTCTACATATTTGACGGCAGCAGCTGGTACGTAGGCGGCTCGTTCTATTCGGCTTACCCGGGACCCGGAGTAAAAGACGTAAACGGAATCGACAAATACTCGGTATTGTCCGAAAGACTCACGCCTCACGGCTACACGTTGTCCGTCGTGACTGTCAGGAACAACGGTGTAAAAGTTTATATTGACGGCTCGCCGGTAATGATACTTAACGTTTCCGATGCCGCGTATAAAGTCCGCATTACGCCTCAAGATGGCAACGGCTCCGGGAACCTCCCTCCTCTTTTAAAACTGAGCGCCGCTAGATATCGCGGATATTTCGACGTACACCGCTACCAGGGAGGAAAACTCGTGCTGGTTAACGACGTGGAGGTCGAAGATTATCTTTACAGCGTAGTTCCCGCCGAGATGATCTCAGGCACTTCCGCAAGCTGGTCATGGCGCAAGGAAGGACTCAAAGCTCAGGCGATCCTCGCGCGCACCTCCGCCTATGAATACATTATTCCGAATAAGCTGACCTCGTACGGATTCCATATGGACGATACCACGAACTATCAGGTATATACGGGATATATAAAATCCTCCGGTGAAGCCGGGGAAACGCAGAACACTACCAGAGCGACGGACGAGACCGCCGGACTCGTATTAACGTATAACGGCACATTATGTGAAGAAGTTTTTTATCACAGCAACAGCGGAGGATATACCGAAACGCCGGATGCCGTATGGGGAGGCGACCGCGGAATATTCCAGAGCATCCCGGATCCGTGGACAACGCCGGCGACGTATACAAGAGAGTACACCGGCGCATCACTTTCGTCGCGTATCGTCAGCTACATATCAAACCAGAAAGGCGTCGATCTCGGTACGCTTAATTATCTGAACATCACGCAAAGGACAATATCCGGCAGAGTTACAGAAATGGTGTTCGAAGGAACAAAAAACGACTCCTTCGTCAGACTTACTCAGACGCGCTCAAGCTTAAACCTGAGAGGTCAACGCTTCTATATCGACGTTGACGAAACGGTAACGATCGATTACCAGAGCGACGGTCAGGACACTTCCCTGTCGCCGAGGGCAAAGAAGTTTCTCGAAGGAAACATTTATTCAGAAGCTTTTCTTCCCGACACGTACGCAGTAAAAGGCAGCGACGGATACACGTACGAAAGGATCCGCATAAGAGGCGCATCCGATCCTAAGAAGATCTTGATACACGGTATCGGTACCGGACACGGCGTGGGAATGAGCCAGGACGGTGCGGAAGTTATGAGTAAAGAAGGAAAGACCTGCGAAGAAATAATCACGTTCTATATGCCCGGTGTACAGATCGCAGAACTCAGGGAGATATACAACAATTGAAACTGCACGATTTTTATTATGAACTCCCGCCTGAGCTGATCGCTCAGACGCCTCTTAAAGACAGAAGCGCTTCAAGGCTGCTGGTGCTCGATAAGAACAGCGGCGAATATGCCGACCGCGTATTTAAAGATATTGCCGGATTTATCGAACCCGGAGACTGTCTCGTGCTTAACGACACGAGAGTCATTCCCGCGCGCCTTCTGGGCGTTAAAAACCCGACCGGCAGCCCTATCGAATTCGTGCTGCTGCACCGCCTGGGCGAAGCTGAACTCGCTGGCAGAGCATACCCTGCTTCACGGTTTCCGGAATTTTCCGACAGCTGCTACTGGGAAGTGATCCTCCGCCCCGGAAAAAAAGCTCATCCGGGCACCGTTTTTGATTTCGGTGACGCCGCGACGCCGGAGGAACTTATGGCTTCTCCCCTTCTGCGCGCAGAAATACTGGAAATAGCGGAAGGCGGGAACCGCATCGTTCGCTTTAATTTCAACGGAGCATTCGAAGAAATACTTGACCGCGTGGGCATCGTGCCTCTCCCGCCGTACATAAAAGAGAAGCTTGACGATCCCGAGCGCTACCAGACCGTATATTCGCGCGAAAACGGTTCCGCGGCCGCGCCTACCGCAGGCCTCCATTTCACTAACGAACTGCTGGATCAATTGCGGGCAAACGGCGTAAAGACTGCTTTCGTGACGCTGCACGTAGGTCTCGGCACTTTCCGCCCGGTTAAAGAGGACAATATCGAAGACCATCTTATGCATTCCGAATATTACGAAGTCACGCCGGAAGCGGCCGCGGCGGTCAACGAAGCCAAGGCAGCCGGTAAACGCGTCATTGCCGTCGGAACCACCTCCTGCCGCGTACTCGAGACCGCGTCTGATGATAAAGGCGTCATGCACGCCGGCTCAGGCTGGACGGACATATATATCTACCCGGGATACAGATTCAAAATACTTGACGCACTCATCACGAACTTTCATCTCCCCGAATCTACCCTGCTCATGCTCGTAAGCAGCCTCGCCGGGCGCGAAAACATACTAAGAGCATATCAGCACGCCATTGACGAGCGCTACAGATTCTTCTCGTTCGGCGACGCGATGTTTATAAAATAAGCCGCAAGGAGGCCGGTATGGCAGCAGTAACGTACGAACTGATAAAAATATGCAAGCAATCGGGCGCAAGGCTCGGAATACTCCATACGCCGCACGGCGATATCGAAACCCCGACGTTTATGCCTGTCGGAACGCAGGCTTCGGTAAAAGGCATCTCGCCCGGCGAACTCAGAGAACTGAACGCGCGGATAATATTATCCAATACGTATCACCTTTATCTGCGCCCGGGACACGAGCTGATACGCGAAGCCGGAGGCCTTCATAAATTCATGAACTGGGACCGCGCGATCCTTACCGACAGCGGCGGGTTTCAGATCTTCTCATTAAGCTCGCTTCGCAAGATCACGGAAGAGGGCGTTTATTTCAATTCACATCTCGACGGATCGAAGCATTTTATATCTCCCGAAAAAGCTATGGAGATCGAGAATGCTCTCGGCGCAGACGTGATAATGGCGTTCGACGAATGTGCCCCCTACCCTTCTTCGTACGAATATACTAAAAAGTCAATGTATATGACGACGCGCTGGGCAGAGCGCTGCCTGAAGGCGCATACGGATACGGAGCGTCAATCACTGTTCGGCATCGTTCAGGGCGGTATGTACGCGGATCTGCGCAAAATATCCGCTCAGGATCTGGTGTCAATGGATTTCCCGGGTTACGCGATCGGCGGTCTCAGCGTAGGAGAGCCCGCGCCTTTAATGTACGAGATGCTCGAAGAGACCGTCCCGCTCCTGCCGGACAATAAAGCGCGCTACCTCATGGGTGTCGGAACCCCGGATTATCTCATCGAAGGCGCCATTCGCGGCATCGACATGTTCGACTGCGTGCTGCCTACGAGGATAGGCCGCAACGGCACGTGTATGACGACGCACGGAAAAGTAATTGTCCGCGACGCAAAATACGCGCGGGACTTCACGCCTGTTGACCCGGACTGCGGGTGTATGGCGTGCCGCGATCACACGAGAGCCTACATCCGCCACCTCATAAAAGCGGGCGAAATGTACGGTCTCAGGCTCACAACGCTTCATAATCTTTATTTCCTCATCGACTTGATGAAACAGGTTAGATATGCTATACTTAATGACAGCCTGCTGGATTTCAGGCGTGAATTTTACGAAAAATATTATAACGGAAAGCTGCCCGACGGGGTGCGAATATAGTTTTCGTTATTATAACAGGAGGATCTCATGAACAATATCAGCAAAAAATTACTGAAGCTCTCTCTCGGATTCGGAACTGCCGCAATGGCTTCACTTCCCGGGATCAGCGTCTTTGCGGAAGGAGAAGCAGACGGGGCTTCAAATAATACACAGCCGCAGGGCGGCGGATGGCCAATGTGGATCATTCTGATCATTTACATCGCAGTATTCGTGCTCATCGGCTACTTCCTGATCTTCAGGCCCCAGAAAAAGCGCAAAAAGGAAGAAGAAGAAATGCGCGCGAGCCTTACTCTCGGTTCTGAAGTAACGACCATCGGCGGTATCACCGGAAAAGTCGTAAGCATCAAGGACGATAACGTAACGATCGAGACCTCGCTCGACCGCACACTCTTCGAAGTAAAGAACTGGGCGATCAGAGAGATCAAAAAACTCGAGACCGACGACGATAAAAAATAATAAATAATAAATCTTACAGATTGGCGGATTTTAGCTGCGAGGCGAGGATCCGCTTTATTTCAACCGGAACGGAAGGTGCCTTGAAATGTCAGTATCCCCCACAGACAAATTGAATCTTGCTTTCATCGGCTTCGGCCAGAGAGCTCCCTGGCTTATCGGCATGGTCCTCGACACGATGCCCGACGTGAATATCACCGCAGTTTGCGACGTATACCAAGACAGAGCGGAAGGCGCCGCCGCGATGGTAGAATCAAAGCGAGGAATCAGACCTTATTCAACGTGCGACTATACAGATATCCTCACGCGCAAAGACGTTGACTGCATCGTAGTTTCATCATCGTGGCACACGCACATACCGATCTGCATTGACGCCATGAACGCCGGAATACCGGTCGCGAGCGAAGTCGGAGGAGCGTACGACATCGAACAGTGCTGGGAGCTTGTCCGCACTCACGAAAGAACCAAAGTACCTGTAATGCTGCTTGAAAACTGCTGCTACGGGCGCGAAGAGATGACGGTACTGAATATGGTGAAGCAGGGTATCTTCGGAGAGCTTGTACACGCAGAAGGCGGATATCAGCACGATCTGCGCGACGAAGTAGCGCTCGGCCATGAGATACGTCACTACAGACTGGACGAATACATGCACAGAAACGGCGAGATCTACCCCACTCACGAGCTCGGCCCGATAGCCAAATGGCTCGACATTAACAGGGGCAACAGAATGCTCACGCTTACGTCTATGGCTTCAAAGGCGCGCGGCCTGAACGCGTGGATAAACGATAAGCGCGGTCCGGATTTTGAAAACGCTTCATTCCACTTCACGCAGGGCGACATCGTGACGACGATGATCAAGTGCGCGCGCGGCGAAACGATAGTTCTCACTCACGACACGACTCTCCCCCGCCCGTACTCGCGCGGAGGCAGGCTCCAGGGCACGAAGGGCATCTGGTCCGAGGACAAGCACGGCGTCAATATCGACGGGCGCACCGTGTCAACGACGTGGGCGCATAACTGGGATGACATTGAGAAATATTACGACGAGTTCGAGCCGCAGCTCTGGAAAGACTACCGCGCCAACGGCGTTGTCGCCGGACATGACGGCATCGACTACCTCGTATTCAGCGCACTGATCCACAGCCTGAGAAACGGGCTTCCGATGCCTATTGACGTCTACGATATGGCTTCATGGATGGCCGTGACCGCACTTTCGGAGCAGTCGATCGCGATGGGCAGCCAGCCCGTTCCGGTACCCGATTTCACGTGCGGAAAATGGATCCGCCGCGGCCCTGATACGAGCAGCCCTTACAGCCTGTGACCGGTCGCTGATCCTGCCTTAAGATCGAAATACTAACGCAGAATCCGGAATTATGATCAATCGCCCGGAACGATAAACGGAAACACTACCGGAAGAGCGCTGATGTCCGCCGCACCGAAACGTTCGATCTCGCCGTCAACGCAGATCTCAGTCCCTCCGGCAGCTTCAAACCTTACCCCGGAACATTTTCTGAAATACAAGATCTTATCAGCAAGCTTCGTACCAAGGAGCTTGCCTTTTTTATATTTCCCGACCATAGAAATGAATTTCAGGCGGCCCAGAGGATTAACAAGAATAACGTCCAGAAGGCCGTCGTTAACGTGCGATTCAGACGCGGCATAGAAACCTCCGCCGCAGTATGCGCCGTTTGCACAAAGCGCCAGCAGGAATTTGCCTTCCCTCACTTCCCCGTCGTCGAAAGTAACTTTCAGGTGTGTATGAGGAAGCTTTATCAGCGTAAGCGCGACACCTATCGGATAAGCGAAAGTTTTATTGATAAAAGGCTTCCCTCGCAGGCTGTTTACCTTAACCACAGTCTGGCAGTCAAAGCCGATATTGAACATATTAGCTCCGAAATCATAGACAACGCCGGAATCGTCCGGGCCATTTTCGGCAGGTGTTTTTACGTAGCGCATAAGGTCAACGAACTGCACGTTTCCGGCAAGCTGGCGTTCAACGTCCAGAAAAGCTTTTTCGGTGCCGAAATTGCGCAGAAAATCATTGCCCGTACCGACAGGCAGCACGCCTACCGCCACTTTTCCGTGCCTTAGCTCCTCCGGAAGCTTCATAAATGCGTTCGCGGACTCGAGCACTGTTCCGTCACCGCCGGCAAAATAAAAACGCAGCTGCGGCATTTTCTCCGGATCCCCAGAACAGGCCGAAAGCTGCTCCGACGCTGTTCGAAGCATAAAATCACCGCCGTCGCCTGCGCAGGAGGTCTCATAAAGCGTATATTCCGCGCCGCTCGCCTTGCAGCCGGAGGATATACTGTTAAGCAGTTTTCTCTGCTCGCGTCTGGTACCCGCGTTAGGATTAACAATAAAGTAATAGTTTACCGATAAATGCTCCATAAGTATCCTCCGGAACTCATTTTAAAACGGACGGCCGGAACATACGGTAGACCACTGATGCTCCAGTGCGGTAATTGCGCCGCATGATGTGTCTTCGCGTCTGATAAAATTATAACATAATTAGGAAATAATTGACAATACCGCTTTCATTTTGCTAAAATGACAGGGCAATAAAGCCGGGAAGCGTCCGGGCTCATAAAAAGCCTGAAAAACACCGGCTAAGATCACCTGCAGCCTGCTTACGAAAGGATCGTGTTGAAAATGGCAGATAAAAATAAAATCACTCTCAGCATCGGCGGAAAAAATTATACGCTCGTACATGATGAGACGGACGATTATATGAGGCGGATCGAGCATTATCTGAATACTAAGCTTGAGACTGCAGGAAAAGCAGGGATTCAGCTCGGCGAGCAGACGGCGCTGGTCATGGCCTCCATCTCGGTGATCGACGAACTGTTTAAAACTCAGAAAAACTTTAATACGCTTAAAAACGAGATAAAGCGCATTATGGACGAATACGATAAACTCAAGGCAGAGAAGCTTCTGCTCGAGGAAACGCTCTCCGATGCGGATAAAAAGATAGAATCTCTCTCTTCCCAGCTGATAGAGCGCCAGTAAAGAGGCTGAAAGACCGGCCGGATTTGGCAGAATGACTACCGATATTTTAAGAAAACCGATATTAAAAAAGCCAGGAGGCTCCGGCGCACACAGCGTGCCGGAGCTTTTATCGCCTGCAGGGGATCCTGATTGCGCCAGGGCTGCGATCAATGCAGGATCGGACGCTGTTTATCTCGGACTTAAAGAGGGCAGCGCAAGGGCGGCCGCCGGTAATTTCACTTTTGACGAATTAAGGGACGTATGCGGGTACGCTCATTTAAGAGGCGCGAAAGTGTACGTCGCTGTTAATACGCTGCCTTTCGGAGAAGAGGAGGCAATTCGCTTTGCGGCAAATGCTCAAAAAGCGGCTTCAGAGGGCGCTGACGGCGTGATCGTTCAGGACGCAGGTTTACTCGTCCTGCTCGCTGAAATGCGGAATTTGGGGCAATTACCGCCGTTTTTTCGCATTCACGCAAGCACGCAGGCGGCGATAGCGAACGTTGCCGGCCTTAAGACCGCAAAAGCGCTCGGTATCGACCGCGTAATACTTCCGCGCGAACTTGATCTGGAAGAAATTGCCGCTCTGCGGGCGGCTTCGGATATCGAACTGGAAATATTTGTCCACGGCGCCATGTGCATGTGTTTTTCCGGAAACTGCCTGCTCAGCAGTTTCATCGGAGGCAGAAGCGGAAACCGCGGAAGCTGCGCTCAGCCCTGCCGCATGAAATACTCGGTCGGATCACCGTCCGGCGCAGTCGTAAAAACTTCCGGCTACCCCCTCTCCCCCGACGATCTTTGCGCGCTTCCGTTCCTCGACAGAGTATGCACAGCCGGAGTTTCGTCGATCAAGATAGAAGGGCGCCTCAAATCGCCTGATTACACCGCTCTTACGACGCGCATTTACCGCGAGGCCCTCGATTCGATATCCGAAGGACGCTTCCGGGAATTCTGCGATAACGAACTCGGCGATGCGCTTCGCTGCCTGAGAATAATGTTTACCCGTTCCGGCGGAGGCCCGGGCTTCCTGCTCGGAAACACAGGCCTTGAGCATCTGACAGAATCCGGGCCGGGACGCACCGGCGCGTTCATAGGTGAGACGGACTTTATCCGTACTGCACCTGCGCCTTCCGGCTCGCCGGAGAATCTGAAATTTTTTACTTTCAAGGTCAAAAAAGCAGACGGCGGCACGGGATCCGAATTGGCGCCGGGCGACGGCGTGACAATAATTGACGCGCGCGGAAATGCTGCTGCAGGCGGGACCGTAAACCGCACCGTCAGCGCCGGCAGTAACGGCGAAATACTGGTGTGCGGAAATATTGACCGCGCATACGCAGGCACTGCTTCTTTTCGCGTTTTCCAGACCGCTGACGCCGCACTTAATAAAGCGATACGCGAACTTACGTCGAAAGAAGCCGAAAACGTACGCATCCCGGTCGAATTCGATTTCAGCGCGGCACCGGAAGAACCTGCTTTTCTTAAAGCATCCATACCCGGATCCGGCGTGTGCGTGAGCGTAAGTTCCGGCGCTCCCGTCAGCGAGGCCGTATCTATGCCTGTAGATGCCGGCAATATTTCGCGCCTGCTCTCAAAGCTGAGCGGCACGCTTTACTACGCATCCGCAATACGTACGGATATCCGCGGCAATATCTTCATGCCTGTTTCCGCCGTTAATTCTTTGCGCCGAAATGCCGCAGACGAACTTACGGCCGCGCTCATAAAATCGTTTGACGCTAAACGCGGCTTCCCTGCCGGTCGTTCCGCAATTCCGGCGCCTTCAGCAATCTCCCTCCGCGGTTTTCAGCGTAAAGAGCCTAAAGCGCGTATCACGGAAATGCTCGCCAAAAGCAGGAATCAGCTAAAATCACGCTACTACTTTGACGCGCGCGACTATACAGCCGACAGCACTTTTGAAGCTTCCGAATGTGCGCTCGTTTACGTTCCCTTCAATACCTGGAAAAAAGAGGCGCTGCTTAAAGAAGTATTTGCCAAAGCGCGAAAAGAAGGCAGCCTGATCATCGCTTCGCTGCCTCTACTTCCTTTTCGCAGGGACAGGCAGGAATTCAAGGAAGCGCTTGAGTTCGTTATTAAGAGCGCGGACGGTCTGCAGTTTACTAATTTGGGCGATTTCAGTCTGGCAGAGCTTATTCCTGATCAGGCCGCGGACGAGCTAATTATTTGCGCAGATCATTCTCTTAACACGTCGAATCCGTACGCCTTAAATACGCTGGCCGGGATTGGCGCAGATATCATCACACTCTCACCCGAATACCCGGACGTTTCATTCGCGAAAAGTGCTCCGGAAGGAGTTTTCACGGAAATTGCCTGCGGGCCTGTGGCGCTCATGCGGATGAGGCACTGCGTCATCGGACACGGAGAAAAGAATTGCCGCCGGTGCGAAGGGACAGACCGTTTATTCAGATTGACCGACACGTCGGGTGAAAAATATGATATACTGACGCTGCCGGATACGGTCAATAACGTCCCGGATCGCGCGTACGGTTCAGGGGCGGTCAATTACGGCAGAAGATATTGCGAGAACGTGATATTGTCCACGAAAGAATTCACGCCTTTCGCATATAACGCGGCCGGAACGGAAGCGCCGGCAGGGACAGGAAAGATCGGGCGCGGCTGCGGCGCGAATGAAAGAATCATTTTGCGTACACAGATCGGGCCGGGAAAGTACAGGAGTTAACAGCTATGCGCGAAAAAGTGGAAGTTTTTGTTGAAAAATGCAGAGATACGGCGATATTGCCGCGGTATGCACACGAAGATGACGCTGGTATGGATATTTACGCAGCGGAAAAAGTTACGATCGCTCCGGGGAAAACGGCGCTCGTCCCCACCGGACTTAAGATGGCTATACCTGACGGCTTTGAACTTCAGGTCAGGCCGAGAAGCGGTCTTTCGCTTAAGACTCCCCTGCGCGTACCGAATTCGCCAGGGACGATAGACTCCGGCTACCGCGACGAAATCTGCGTTATTGTATGGAACTCTTCGGATTCGGAAGAAATTGTCGTAAATCAGGGCGACCGCATCGCACAATTCGTGCTTTCGCGCGTGCCGATGGCCGTGTTCACCGAAGTAAAAAGCGCCGCGGAGATAGGCATTGACCGCGGAGGCGGATTCGGTTCGAGCGGCGTCAATGACGTTCAGAAACAGAAGCCCGCCGGATCAAAGTCCGGGAAAGCCGTCAGGAGTGAGAAAAAATGACAGAGTTTGCAATCGGACAGGATTCGCACGCGTTTGAGAAAAAAAGCGATCCGTCAAAGCCGCTTAAGCTCGGAGGCTACGTGATCCCTGATTCGGGACTCACTTTGAAAGCGAACAGCGACGGTGACGTTATACTTCATGCTCTGACAAATGCCATTTCAGGAATTACGTGCAAAAATATACTCGGGGCCGTCGCAGATGAACTTTGCAAAAGCGGGATCACCGATTCGGCGGAATATCTCAAACTCGCGCTTAACGATCTTAAAGGATCCGGCCGCGAGCTTATCAGGATCTCGATCTCGGTCGAAGCAAAAAAGCCGAAGCTCGCTCCTCATATTGAAAATATACGTTCCTCGATCGCTTCTATAACGCATATAGCTCCCGGATCAGTCGGGATTACCGCCACAAGCGGAGAAGGCCTCTCCGCTTTCGGGAGAGGCCTCGGCATCCAGGTATTCTGCGCCGTTACTGTCTCAGGGCGCTGACAATTATTATTCTTCTTCCTCTTCGGGTTCTTCGCTCTCGAAGGTGAGATATTCCGTTACGGCCTGCTCGATCAATTCATTGCTCACGTCTTTAAGTTCGAGAGAGTTGTCGCTTATGTACTGTTTTATGCGGCGCTCGTACTCTTCGTTTTTATATGCTGTTTCGACCGCGGTCTTCAGCTTCTCGAGCGTGATCTCGGTGCTCCCGGTCTCCCCTGTGAGCCCGTCGAACGTAAGTATTCCTACCACGTACATAATTTCTACACCGTCTTCCGTCTCGAACGTCCTGAGCGTATCGAGGCCGATGGACTCGGCCGAAGCGATCCAGGCGTTTATCTCGTCCGTAAACGTACTTGACGCCGAACTTCTGTTAATTATCCCTCCGGACAACGTAGCGTCCTCGGCGGCGGAATATGCGCGGACGATCGCTTCGGGCGAATCGCCGTCAACGACCATTTTATTGACCAGCACCGCGGCCTGATCTTTTACGGTCTGCTTCTCGGCATCGGAGATCGTGCCGTCGCTGTCTTCATCGGTAAATGGCAGATAAATATGGCGTATTCCTATAGTTCTGTATACGTCCTCATGCTCTGTATAATAGTTCTTGATCGTTTCTTCCGGGACTTCCATCGCGGCCATCTGTTCTTCGGCGAACTCGGAAAGGAACGTCTGCATCTCGTTGAAATACTTGTAATCGTTCACGTTCATCCCGGTAACGTATTTCATATATTCGTCGCGCGTCGTAACTCCGTAATTCTCTCCGGCGTAAGTCAGATAATAATCGACGTATTGATCGATCTCATCGTTCATCTGCTGTATTTTTTCCTCAGTGAACGGTTCTTTGCTCCCGAGCGCCATACTGTATGCAGCTCTGAACTGAAGGAGCTGCTCGAGGGTGCGTTCTTTGATCTTATCGAGATACGTCATATCAGTATCTTTATACTTGCCCTCAAGGAACGACTTCAGATATTCAAAGCGCTGCGCTTCGGTAAGATCGTCCTCAAACGTGATGTCTTCGCCGACGACATCGTTTACAGATGTTCCGAACAGATATACCAGCTCCGGATACAGCACTTTCTGGTCTCCGACCGTTGCCACGACAGAATCATTCAGCGGAGCGTCGTTGTACACCGGTTTAGGAGTAGCGGTCACAACTTCGGTGGGCTCCGGTTCTTCGGCATCGTCAAACGTCATAGTGCAGAACATCACTGCAAATTTTTCAGCCTGCGCACGGTCAGTTTTTTTCAGCGCATATTTTTCCTGCGTTTTGAGCGCGTCAAGTTCATTCTCGATCTGCTTTGCTCTCCAGCCCGCATCGACGTTTTTACGCACGTCTTCATTATCGTACCCTTTTATTCCGGTGCAGACCATAAGATGATAACCGTACTCTGTCTCGACGATCTCGGGGATCTCGGTAACTTCCGTCTGCGCTATTGCCCACTCCTCGAAAGGCTTAACGAATCCGCTGTTCTTTACGACGTCGTAATATCCGTCATTGGTCTCAAGGCCGTTGTCCTCGGACAGTGCGACAACTTCGTCGAACGTCATCGTGCCGTTCTTTACGGCTTCTACGTATCCCTGGGCTTTCTTCAGCACCTCGGCTTTTTCCTCAGCCGACATTTCCTGGGTCAGCAGCAGGCTGTGCCTTACTGTTATAATTTTATAGCTGCTTTCGTCGGCTTTATAAAACTGCTCAAGTTCTTCTTCGGAAGGAGTCATGCCGGATTCCCAGTCGATATTATACTTCTCTACGGCTTCGGTCCTCGGGAAGATCTCCATATAATCCGAAAGAGGCATGCCGAACCGCTGGAGCGCAATCATATCCAGCGTATACCCGTAATACTGGATGTAATACGCGTAGCTGCTTTCAAGTTCCGTTTTAAGCTCCTCGCCCCTTTTCTTCAGATCGGCGTCAGACGGCCAACTGTCTTTTTCGCGGGCAAGACTTTCGTTGACAAGGTATTTATGCGCGTATTCAAGCGTATCGTCGATGATAACGTCAAAGTAGTTCTTTCCGTCGGCGTTATCTGTTTCCTTCAGCACGGTGACAAATTCTTCGGTACCGAATTTATCGAACGGAACGTTACCTTCCAGATATATGTCTTCGGCCGTAAAGTTAAACGCGTATCCGAATATCGGGCGGGTAAGTTTTATCCCGTTTACCGTTCCGGCGGAATCTCCGCCGCCCTTTTTGTTCTTATTACAGGCAGCGCAGAAGCATAATACGATCGCCAGTACGGCAGCGCATAGAATAACTGTTTTTCTCTTCATAACTGTTTCTCCTTGTAAGATACGTTCCGCTCAGGCGCGAAACATAAGGTGTATCATTCGCTCAGCAGTTCGTACATTCCGCCGGCATCTTCTTTTCTGACGTTCTCATTGACCTTAAGCACTCTGAAGCATGTCTTTCCCGAGCCGAAACCTACTTCGACCACGTCCCCGACCTTGACTTCCGCGCTCGCTTTGGCAGGTCTGCCGTTTATAGTGACCCTCCCCGCGTCGCACGCCTCATTAGCCACTGTCCGTCTTTTTATAACTCTTGAAACTTTCAAAAACTTATCTATCCGCATAAATGATCTCCTTGTCAACAAATCTGCGAAGCGCCATTTCCGGATTCAGCCCTTTTGCTTCGGCTTCTTTAACGATCCCATACAGCATTCTGCCGAGTTCTTCTTCTGTTTCAGGCACATGAGGGGCGCAAACGGCTGCTTTCTTTTCAGCGCGGTCAATGCTTTCCGGCACCGGGTCGTCCTGTGCGTTCTCCGCTGCCAGGATCCTCGCTTTTCTTATCTTGGAAGCAGCCTTATACGCCTTGTAGAGCGCCGGAAAGTTTTTGGGGATATCGTGCAGCTTCTGATCGAGCGAATCGAAGCCCTTCTCTTTCGTTTTACGTTTCTCCCAGTTCTCAAGCGCCTCTGCCGCGCTCGCCGCCGTATCGGAACCGAACACGTGCGTGTGGCGGAACAGCATCTTTCTGGCGCACGCGTCAGTCACGTCGTCAAACCCGAAGCTGCCTTCCTCCTCGGCAATTATACAGTGAAAGACCACCTGAAGAAGCACGTCTCCGAGCTCTTCCACGGTTTTTGCGTCATCCGCCTTTTCGATCGCGTCAACAAGTTCGTACGCTTCTTCGAGCATGGGCGTTATAAGCGTGCGGTGAGTCTGTACGCAATCCCACGGGCAGCCGTCCGGAGACCTCAGCAGCCTGATTATCTCATAAAGGTCTTCAAACTTGTATTTCCCGTCTTCAGGCACGTAGTCATACTTTATCATCTTTTTTACCTCCGGCGGACTTGCAAAGCGCATTGCCGCATAGGTATAATACCACAAGTGAGAGTCAATTCTCAACTTATCATTGTCATTATATATGGCCGGAGATAAACAATCATGTCAAAAATAAGGCATTTTATGGAAGAGGCGCTTGAGGAGGCGCGGATGAGTCTGCCGGACGACGTGCCGGTCGGTGCGGTAATTGTCCGCGACGGGCAGATCATTGCCCGCGCTCATAATATGAGGGAGAAACTGCACTCGCCTTCGGGGCACGCTGAAGTCATTGCCGCCGAAGCGGCCGCAAAAGTTATCGGAGACTGGCGCCTGCAGGATTGCGATATGTACGTGACGCTCGAGCCCTGCCCCATGTGCGCCGGTCTTCTTAGAAGCGCCCGTTTACGCAATTTGTATTTCGGAGCGTACGATCCAGAAGCCGGAGCGGCAGGTTCGGCGATGAATCTGCTGAGCCCCGCGGTCAATGTGTTTCCGCTGATCCTGGCCGGCGAGGCGGAGGCGCTCCTGAAAAATCTGTTTGAAAATATGCGCAATAAAAGCCGTAAAGAGGGAGAATGAAATTATGATCGGAATAATCGGAGCGATGAGTGTGGAAGTTGACGGCCTTAAAGCGATGCTCGAAGGGCGCAGGAACAGGACCGTCTGCGGCATTACTTTCAGTACGGGCAGGATAAACGGAACGGAAGTCGTCGTTGCCCAAAGCGGCGTGGGAAAGGTATTTGCTTCGATGTGCGCTTCGGCTATGATAGCGCGTTTCCGCCCTTCACTGATAATCAATACAGGCGTAGCGGGATGCATTGACCCTGAACTTACCATCGGTGAGATTCTCGTATCGTCCGGAGCGGTGCAGCATGATTTTGATACGTCGCCTATCGACGGAACGCCGCGCGGCTGGAACGAACCCCTTAAGACAGTCGTAGTCGAAGCGTCAGCGGATGCGGCGAAGATATTATTAAATGCGGCGTCGCAGGAAGGGATCCGCGCGAAATCGGGCGTGATCGCCACGGGCGACTGTTTCATCGCGGACAAAGAAAAGAAAGCCGAGCTGGCATCCGTTTTCGGCGCTTCGGCGTGTGAGATGGAGGGCGGCGCGATCGCGGCAGTTTCGGCTTATAACAACATCCCGTTCGTGGTCCTGCGGGCAATTTCAGACGGCGCGGACAACGGCGCGGTGCTCGATTTTCCTTCTTTCTGCAGGCTCGCCGCTGACAATTCAATAAAAGTGCTCACCAATGCGCTTCCGCGCCTCGGTGAGCTTTACTGTTAAATGTTGATCAAAAGCAGACGCTAATAAGCGGCAGACGTTCTGATAAGCAGCATACGTTAAATAAGTATCAGAAGAACCTGCCGAAGATTTCTTCCATAACTTCTCCGATATCGCCGCCGAAGCGTGCCATCAGCGTAAAGAACAAAGCCATCCAGACGATTATCGCGATCACGGTAAAAGCGACTCTAATGCAGATGTTTACGATCGCGCATATCCTTCCGACTCTGGCGTCTTTTGTTTCAATGCCGTCCGTATCGGTCTTGCTGCACACAGCAAAGACCAGAGCGAAGATCGAGTACGCCAGTCCGAAGAAAAACCCGAGAATTCCGAGCGCCTTGGAAGCCTTCGCAAGGCCGCTCTTTTTTTCGAACGTTTCGGGAGCAGCCGGTACAGAAGCGGCGGCCGCAGTCTGAGCAGGCGCATTATACTGCGCCGGACGTGCAGTCTGAGTGTTGTTGAGCGGTTTTCCGCATTTTGCGCAGAAAGTCTGATTATCAGCTACCTGAGCGCCGCAGGAAGTGCAAAATTTCATTTTCTTTCCCTCCGTATTATTATGTAAATCACCTTTAATTATTAAACGCGTTCGCGTTTTTTTATAGCAATATGTCGTTTTCGGGGAATACAGGCTCGCACGTGAGATTTATGCCCAGCTTCCTTATAGTTCCCTCGTCGCCGCTCCTGAGTAGCTGGCTCGAATGCATGTCGCAGCCTTTTAAGAGTTTCAGATACTGGACCGCCTGTCTCGCGTACGGATTCATCACGGCGCTTATAGACAGTGCAGTAAGGACGTCGTCTAGTTTGAGCACTGGGCTCGCGGATCCGAGGATATTGTGCTTAAGGTCAAGGATCGGTTCCAGCGTTTCGGGCGTGATCAGCATTATTTCATCCGCGATGCCTGCGAGTGATTTTATTGCGTTGAGCACGCAGCTCGAAGATGCGCTGGTGAGCTGAGTTTTACGGCCTGTTATGATCCTGCCGTCGTCAAGTTCTATCGCGCACGCGGGATGGCCTGATTCTTTCGCTTTTGAAAGTGTTGCGTCCACGACGTGCCTGTCGGAGCATCTGAGACCGAGCTGCTGCATTATCATCACTATTTTCTCGAGCGGTTCTGGCTTTTCGCGTCCGAGTTTTACCTGGCAGGCAGTTTTATAATATCGCCGTATGATCTCCTGGCAGGATGCTTCCCTGCACACCTCGTCGTCGGTGATGCAGTAGCCTGCCATATTGACGCCCATATCCGTCGGAGAGCGGTAGAAATTGGGGTCTCCGGTGATCATTGTCAATATATTCTTGAGTACGGGAAACGCCTCGATGTCGCGGTTGTAGTTTACTGTTGACACCCCGTACGCCTCTAAATGGAACGGATCGATCATATTTACGTCCATAAGATCGGCCGTTGCCGCCTCGTACGCCAGATTCACGGGATGTTTCAGCGGAAGGTTCCAGATCGGGAACGTTTCGAATTTTGCGTAGCCGGCAATTCTTCCCCTCTTGTATTCGTGGTACAGCTGCGACAGGCACGTGGCGAGTTTTCCGCTTCCCGGGCCGGGTGCGGTGACAACGACGAGCGGTCTGGTCGTTTCTACGAATTCGTTTTTACCATATCCTTCGTCGCTGACGATGGTGCTGACGTTTCCGGGGTATCCGGATATACGGTAATGAAGGTAATGCCTCATCCCTATATGATCGAGGCGCTTTATGAACCCTTCGGCGGCCTGCTGGCCCATATACTGCGTGATGACGACGGCGCTTACAAGTATTCCCATCTGACTTATCAGTTCGATGAGCCTTAAAACTTCCAGATCGTACGTGATCCCGATGTCAGCACGCATTTTCGTTTTTTCGATATCAGCCGCGTTAACGCATATGACGACTTCCGCCTGATCCTTAAGCTTCTGAAGCAGTTTGATCTTCCCGTTTACGTCAAATCCGGGCAGCACTCTGGCCGCATGCAGGTCGTCAAATATTTTTCCGCCGAATTCAAGATAGAGTTTGTTGTTAAATTTTGAGATGCGCTCCAGGATGTGACTGGTTTGTTTCTCCATGTAGAGTTCACTGTCAAATCCGATCTTACCCATAAAACACCTTCCCGCGGTCAATGCCGCACTCATTAGGATTTATAAATATTTTACACAATTATAATTTAGAATTCAAGAAGGGTGACGTAACTATTTTGAATTAAAAACAAAGGATCAGGTGTTTTGTGTTCCTATGGGTGAGCGTCGTACGAAAAAGAGGCCCCGCAGCCTGTGCGGAGCCCCGAAATCTACCGGTCAATGAACCGATCACTTAATATAATACTCGTGGATACCGAGGTCAACGCAGTTCCAGCTGCTTCCCGGTGCCTGCGACTGGTTGGTGTATCCGCCGCCGCCCAGAACGCCGAACATACCAAAGTACAGTTTTTCTGCGCCGAGTTTAAATTCCGCAGCTTTCTCAACGTCGGTAACTTTGAACAGAGTTTCAGGAAGTTTCACTTCGAACACGTAAACGCCCTCGGTGTTCGTAAGCGCAGACTCTACCAGATCGGTGATGTCAACGCCGCCCGCATTAGGATCGTCTTTGAGTTCGGTCTTGTGGTTATGCTGCAGCACTTTGAGAGTATCGCCAAGCTGGAACGAAACGAACAGACCGGTCGTAGCATCGATGCGTGCGCCGGGGTTGAAGTTGAGCTGGACCATATCGCCTGCTGCGCAGCCAGTTACAACACAGCCAACGTACAGAGCGCCGTCTTTAATGTCGAGATAATATTCAACTTTTTTATCTCCCATCTCTGTATTTGTCCACGAAACAGCGTTCGAGGCGTCGAGCGTATACTTAGCGCTGTACTCAGCAGCGGTGATATTGCCGTCAACTGCATGAGCGTCAGCTTCGGGTCCGTCGTAGAAGAGCATCAGAGGGTTCGAATCAAAATCCATATAATACAGTCCGCTCTCAAGTTTTACAACGACTCTGAGTTCGTGCTGTGCGCCGGTGAGCGATCCAACAGGAATATCTACAGAGAAACGCTGTGCAAACTCTCCGCCTGCCCCTTTAACAGCTGGCTCAGTAGCTTCAAAGAACTTGTCGCTGGAAACGAAGGGACCGTCATCGATCTGATATCCAATCGCTTGGATAGCTTCTTCTTCATATCCTACCCAGCCTCTCATTGTTACGACCTGGATGCTTCCGTCTTTGCCGTCAACAGTATCCTCGATCTCGAGTCTGTAAACCCCGACCTGACCGTCGGTCTGGACCTGTCCGTTAAACTTAATAGTGTCGAACGAGAAAGCGTGAAGTGCGACTTCGTCGTAGTCGTTGATGACAACAGCATACGGATCATTGAAGGGCTCGGGCGTAGGCTCAGGCGTCGGTGTCGGTTCAGGAGTAGCTGTAGGCGCGTCGGTGACAACGGGTGCCTGGGTCGGTCCTGCAGGTTCTTCCGTAGGATTTGCCACTTCGCTGGCTTTAGGGGCATCAGTAGCTGTTCCTTCTTCGCCGGTCTTAGCGCAGCCTGCAAACAGTGCCAGTGCTAAAAGCAACGATAAAAGTATAGCAAAAGTTTTTTTCATATTATTTCCTCCCTGTACTGGATTTATTGCCCCGATTATACACTTACGCAAGCAAAAAAGCAATATTATTATCAAAATAAGACTAGTAAGCTGAAGTGAAAAGTTAACTTCTACTCCAAAGGGTGGCGAGTAGAATTCAGTCGTGCATCAAATTCGAGTTGAAATTAGTCTTGCAAATAGAGAAAATTATTGTGTTGCCGGCAGCCTGGGAAAGGAGCGAATTAAGATGGCTGAAAGTAACAAAAACAAACACCTCACTCATGAGGAACGTAAAATTATAGAGTTTGGAATTCGAAGCGGTGCAACACAAAAGGCTATTGCAGATACTATTGGCAAACAAAAGTCAACCGTTGGAAAAGAGATTAAAAATCACAGAAAGCTTACATACAAGTGCAAGCTTCCTGTGGAATGTGCGGATTATGCAAAATGCAAACCCGGGCACAAGTGTATTGGCGCAAAATGCCCGAAATTCGTGCAGTTTAAGTGCCAAAGACGAGACCGGTCCCCCGGGGCCTGCAACGGCTGTAAAACATTTCTCAACTGCAGATTCAATAAATATCAGTATAAAGCAGATGATGCTCAATACGAATACCGTGAAACATTGGTCGACAGCAGGGTCGGAGCAAATCTGCTGACTTCAGAAGCAGCTGAGATTTCTAATATCGTTGCACCGCTTTTGCAGAAAGGTCAGTCGCCGTATACAATTGTCCGCAATCACCCCGAACTGGGCATTTGCGAACGCACATTATACAACTACATTGACAACGATGTGCTTCATTACTCGGGTGAAAGTGGGGTGACAGTTATGGATCTTAGGCGAAAAGTTGGCAGAAGACCTCAACAAAAGAAGCAGAATGCATTAAAAAAACGTGAATCGAGGCTGTTTCTCCAGAACAGAACTTACAAGGATTTTCTGTCATACAGAGAAAGCAATCCCGAAATGCGTGTTGTTGAAATGGACACTGTGTACAACAGTATTGAGACCGGTCCGTTTATACAGACTTTCAAGTTCCTTGAATACGGATTCCTGTTTGCTCTGTATCATGAAAGGCTCAATGCCGCAGAAATGACGAAGGGCGTAGATCTGTTAGAAGAGATACTGACTTCTTGTCTGTTTTACAAAAATGTGCAGATCATTCTTACAGATCGAGGATCGGAATTTACTGATGCTGAAGGAATCGAAAAGAAAGACGGAAATCTGCGCACAAGACTTTTCTACTGTGATCCTCAGGCATCGCATCAGAAAGGAAGTCTTGAGAACAACCACATCGAACTCAGATATATTTGTCCAAAAGGGACAGACTTAAAAGAACTCGGTCTTACTGATCAGAGCAAATTGAATCTTGCCATTTCACACATCAATTCTGCTCGTAAAGAACACTTACACGGAAAATCACCGATAGAACTAATGCAGTTCCTGGAGCCCGAATTATTTGAACACTTTTATGAATTCGGAATCTGTAAAATTGAAGGAGACAAGGTCATCCTGAAACCTTATCTCCTCAAATGAATTAAGCGCTGCCGGCAACATTGAACACCGAATATGTATCTCACAGAAAGTAGATTTTAGTCGTGCACCCCAAAAAGCCCTCTTAAACCTACCTCGCTTCACTATGTCCAAAGCCATAGCGCCAAAACGATTTTATTCTGTTTTCTGCAAATATTCAAGTAGATTTTATCGGTTGCTTCGGTCAGTTTATATTTGTTTTATGGCAGTTATGTCGCGTTTAGCCCTTTTTATGTAAGAATAAAATCTACTCGGATAAAGAGGCTTTGGGAGTAGAAGTTAACTTTTCACTTCAGCAGGCAAAACACACATGAAAGTCGCTATTACTGCCTTCAAATCCATCTGAGGCTTTAATTAATACGCCCTGGGATGGTGAAGAAATACCGGCAGCCCACTTTTGCGCCAATGTGGTTATATTAAATGAATA
>JAFWQX010000145.1 GCA_017508875.1 Clostridia bacterium
ATCACACGCGCCTGCGAATTGCAACCGCCATGCAACTGGGGAGGCACCGGTTTCGCCAATTATGCAACTGGGGACAGGTACCGGTTTCGCCAATTATGCAACTGGGGACAGGTACCAGTTGCGTAATCAACATATTATGTAGCCTGCGAAACCGGTGCCTGTCCCCAGTTGCATGGCCGCCCCAAACGGTACCTGGGTGCCTGTCCCCAGTTGCATGGCCGCCCCCAAACGGTGCCTGTCCCCAGTTGCATGGCGGTTGCAATTCGCAGGCGCGTGTGATACACTTTGGATGAGTTGTCCGCACAAAGAGGCAACTGCCATATATGTTTTTTTCAGCAGGAGTCTAAGCCATGCAAAACGATTATTTGAAACAGTATTTATTAGAAAACTGGCACCTTTGCGTTGCCCCGAACAGCACTGTAACCAGCGGGAAACTGCATTTTACCACTCCGGAGGAGCTCGTAAATTCGAAGCTCGAAGTTTTCGACGCGAAAGTACCGGGAAACTTCGAGCTTGACCTCATCAAAGCCGGAAAACTGCCGGAGGACATTTTCGCCGGGACGAATATCTTAAAACTGCAGGACCTCGAATGCATGCACCTGTGGTACTTCACCGAATACGAAATTGCCGCCGAAGAAGGAAACGGAGACGCAGCCGGCGCCAGGGCGGGACTTGCCGCGGCATGCTGCCCCGAAGATCACGACGCATTTCTGAAATTCGGCGGCATCGACACAGTATCGGAAATATACCTTGACGGCGAGCTCCTCGGCAGGACAGAAAACATGCTCATCCCTCACGAATTTGCGCTCGGTCCGGACGGGACAAAACCCGGAAAACACACGGTCGTTGTCCACATCATCCCCGTCTCGGTATACGTACGCGAATTTGACATGCCCGCAAAATGCTGGGGAATGAAATATACGCAGGACTCGCTGCTCGTCAGGAAAGCCCCGGCGATGTACGGCTGGGACATAATGCCCCGCGCGTTGTCCGGAGGCCTGTGGAGGCCCGTAACGCTCACATTTAAACCCCGCCAGCGCATTCGCGACCCGTACCTCATCACCGCAAGCATATGGCAGAACACAGCCGAACTCGTGCTCAAGACCGGCGTTGACTCCGACTTCGACGACATGCGCGACCTCACGCTGACCATCCGCGGCGAATGCAAAGACGGCGCCGGAAAAACAATATCGCGCTTCGAACACTCCGACACACTGTACTCGTCAAACCACGTAATGCAAATACACGTCGACAACGCCGCGCTGTGGTGGCCGAAAAATTACGGAAAACCGGCGCTCTACGACGTCGAACTCATATTGACCCGCACCGAACGCGACGGCTGCGGAGAGCGGATAATGAACAGAGAAGGAAAAGAAGTCCTTGACCGCGTAACGTTCCGCCACGGCATAAGGACCGTCGAACTCGAGCGCACGTCGCTGGCAGGCCCCGACGGCAAATTTTTCTTCCGCGTTAACGGCAGGAAAATATTCGTGCTGGGCACGAACTGGGTGCCCGCGGACACGTTCCCGTCGCGTATCGACGACTACACCATCCGCGGCCTCGAACTCGCCGACGACATCGGCTGCAATATGATCCGCTGCTGGGGCGGAAGTCCGTATCCGTCGGACGTACTCTACGACTACTGCGACGAACACGGCATTATGGTCTGGCAGGACTTCGCCATGGCATGCGGGCTCTACCCCGACGACGAACGGATGTGCGGCCTAATACGCGAAGAAGCGGTTAGCGTGGTCAAAGCGCTCCGGAAACACCCGTCATTAGCGCTGTGGTCCGGCGACAATGAAAATGACATTTTCTGCCAGTGGCGCGGCGGGGCGATCGAAGGGCGGCTGATCAACCAGGTCGATCCGAATCACAACAAACTCACGCGCGAAGTTATTGCCGGCGTCGTTGAACGCTACGACGGCTTCCGCCCGTACATCCCCAGCTCGCCTTATATGGACGAAGAAGTGTTCGCAACAAAACAGTTGCCCTCCGAAGACCACCTGTGGGGGCCGCGCGACTACTTCAAGGGAGAATACTATTATAATCAGTCCGTTGCCCACTTCGCATCCGAAACGGGCTACCACGGCTGCCCCTCTCCCGCGTCGCTCAGGCGCTTCATTTCCGAAGGCTCCATCAATAACCGCGGCGACGGACAGCTCTGCACCGATCCCGAGTGGCTCGTGCATTCCGCGAGCATGGAGACCGATCCCGGCGCTCCGTTCGCATACCGCGTACCTTTAATGACGCGTCAGGTCGAAAGGCTGTTCAGCGATGCTCCAAAAGACATCGAAACATACGCCCTGATGAGCCAGATATCGCAGGCGGAGGCAATGAAATTCTTCGTCGAACATTTCCGTATCGGTAAATGGTACCGCTCCGGCATAATATGGTGGAACATAATCGACGGGTGGCCGCAGATCTCCGACGCCGTTGTCGACTGGTACGGCGTGAAGAAACTGGCGTACACTTATATCAAACGCTCCCAGCAGCCTTTCTGCCTCATGTGCGACGAACCGGGCGAAGACGGGCTGGTGACGCTGGCAGCCGCGAGCGATCTTCGCGATAGCGTCGAGGTCTCGTATTCGGTAAGCGACGCGCTCACCGGAGAAAAAGTGCTGTTCGGAAACACTAAAGTAGCGCCGGATTCTGTCGAAAAGCTGGCAAAATTCAAAGCGCTTCCGGGGCATTTTTACCTGCTTAAATGGAACAGCGAAGGCGGCAGCCCGGACGGCTCTGGCGCGGTCAAGGGACTGAATCATTTTTGCGGCGATATTGGCGCAGGCGTGAATCTTGCGGCTTATAAGGCGTTTATGCAGAATTCGGGGCTTTGGGAGAAACTGGAAGGTTTCGGGAGTAGTACAAAATGATCATAGATTTTCACGTACACACGTTTCCGGATAAGATCGCCCCGAAAGCCGTCGGTAAGCTGGCGGTCATTTCGGGTATCACGCCTTTTACTGACGGAACCGTCGGGGACACACTTGCAAAGATGGAGAAAAACGGCATTGACGTAAGCGTGTGCCTTAATATTGCCACGCGCCCCGGACAGGAGCGTACGATCAACGACACGGCGGCTCGCCTTTTCAACGAATCGGGCGGCAGGCTCGTCGGTTTCGGCTCGGTGCATCCGGACAGCCCTGACGCCGTGGAGGAGCTTTCGCGCTGCAAAGAACTCGGGCTGAAAGGCATAAAACTGCACCCGGACTACGAAGGATTTATGATCGACGACGCAAAAATGTGGCCGATCTATTGTGCGCTGGAGGAGCTGGGGCTGTTCGTCACATTCCACGCAGGATGGGACTGCTACAGCCCGGACCATATTCATTGTCCGCCGGAACGTGCCGCTAAGGTCGCAAAAGCGTTTCCGCACCTTCGTATGTGTTTCGCGCATTTCGGAGGCATGCGAATGTGGGAAGACGTGAACGACCACCTCGCGGGCCTTGACAACGTATATTTCGATACGTCTATGTCGAGCACGATGGGGCTTTCGCGAAAGCTTGCGCTGAAGATCATATCCCGCCATCCTGCGGACAATATTTTATTGGGCAGCGACTGTCCCTGGGAGGATCCCGCGGTGTCGGTGCGCTGGGTGGAGGCGCTCGGGCTCGGTTCGGATCGCACGGAAGCGGTCCTGTGCGGCAATGCGCAAAGGATCCTGGGACTCGGCGAAATTGCGGTCAATACCGGAGGCGTATGATGATCAATAATCGTCCTTTAAGAAAATCTGCGATCCTGCTCGCGGCAATATCGCTATTGACCGCGCTGTGCTTTCCCGGCTGCGCTCAAACCTCTGGCAGTTCGCCGTTGTCCGGCGGAAACGCTGCCGCCTGGACCGGGTACCGCGAGCCCCTCAGCGAAGGCGTTAAAAACACGCTCCGGAACGCGCTTTGTATGTACGATATTTTCTGGACGCCGCTTTCCGACATTTCCGCGTGGGGCACGTCGAAAGTGACGGGCAGGCAGTTTACGGCGGGACATACTTACCGCGGGATACCTTACGGGCAGCCGGTACACGAAGGGCGCTACGTCGGAACAACGACTCCGTTATCCGCTTTCGTCTCGGCTGTGAACGACCCCGGAAGCGCGCTCTACACCACCCGCGGCGAAAATACGTGGTACTACACGGATCACGGCGGCCCGATCTGGTACTCCCCTTATTATTCTAACGACTGCAGCGGCTTCGTTTCCGCGGCGCTCGGGATCAAAAGGCATACTACGCGCGACATTGGCGCAGATCAGGAGCTGTTTCAGGTCATCGGGACGGACGTTTCGCTCGCAAGGCCGGGCGATCTGCTCAATACGGCCGGAGGCGGTCACGTGATAATGGTATACGACGTTGTGCGCGAAAAAAAAGGCGGAGACGTTCAGAGCATCGTCACGATCGAACAGACGCCGGATATTATTGTCATCCGCTCGTTCGGAAAGGACGGGATCAACGGGTCGCTGGCGGATCTGCAGGGTAAGATCGACGGCAATAACTATTCGATAGTCAGGTATAAATATATTGACGACGTGGAGCTTAATGAGGCGGCCGCGGCGTTTCTGCCGCGCAGGGTCAATGCCGTTTCGGAGCCTGCTTCGCTCATAGTTACCGATAAAGCCGCCGAAGGGAAAGCGTATATTGACCTCGCCGCGAATTCGGTGCGTCTGGAGGGCTGGGCGCTCTCTGACGAGCCGCTCAAAGGCTTCGAATATACCGTGGACGGAGGCGTGCCGCACGCGCTGAAAGCATCGTACAACGCCGTGTTTGTTGCCCCTGCGCTCGGGTTCGATTATTTTGACGGGACCGGCGGCGTCAATGCTTATTCAGGTTTTCTTCCGGCCGATATGTCCGCTGTAAGCAGCGGAAACAATGCAGGGGGCGAAAGTGCGAACAACGCAGGCCGCGGAGGAAGCGCGTCAGGCAGCGTTTCGGAGGGCAGCCTCATCGAAGTGTGGGCAATCACTAAAGCCGGCGAAAAATATCTGACCGCCTCACTCACCGCCGTGCGCAGGCCTGTCGACAACTATTTCAGCTCGAATATGGAATCGCTCGGCATGACCGCCGATGATGAAAACGTCCTTCGCACCGACGTCCCGTGGTCTCCCCTGCGTTCCTCGACAGTCACTCTCAACGGCTGGTGCGCCGCCTCCGACCTCGTGCGCTTCGAACTCAGCACCGACGGCGGCCTCTGGTACCCCGTGCCTAACACGTTCCGCGACGACGTCTATAATTACACCAGGGGCAATTACCCCGACTGCCGCGAGTGCAACGCCTTTTATTGCGGCGTCGATATGAAGGCTCTGGGCGAATTCAGTTCCCACACGGTAACGCTGCGTGCCGTGCGCTCCGACGGGACGTATTTCAACGTGGCGGTGGTCAATTATTCCGGCCGCTTTAACTGGCCGCTTTTGCTGTGGATAACGGTCCCTGCCGTCATCATAATTACCGGTGCGCTGACAACGCTACTGGTTGCGAAGCGGAGGAAAAATAAGAAAAAACAATAAGACGTTGGCAAGTGGCAAGTGATAAGTTGCAAGTGGCAAGTGGCAAGTGGCAAGTGATAAGTTGCAAGTGGCAAGTAGCAAGTGGCAAGTTGCTCCGCCTCTTAACTCTAAACTCTGAACTCTTAACTCTTAACTCTGAACTCTGAACTCTGAACTCTTAACTCTTAACTCTGAACTCCCTTGACCCCCGTTATATCCTTCACGACCTCGGCGGCGATGATAAGCCCGGCCACCGAAGGCACGAAAGCATTGCTGCCGGGGACGGAACGCCTCTCGGTACACTTTCTCGCGGTGCCGGGAGGACAAATGCAATTGACGCGGCAAGAGATCTCCATATCCTCGACCGGCTTCATAGGAGGCTCCTTCGAATAAACCACCTTAAGAGCGGGGATCCCCAGGCGGCGAAGCTCGTAACGCATGACCTTGGCAAGAGGACACATTGACGTCTTGTAAATATCCGCCACCTCGAACGCCGTCGGATCCAGCTTATTGCCCGCGCCCATACAACTGATGATCGGAACGCCCGCCTCATTCGCCTGCACGACCAGCGCGACCTTGCCCGTCACCGTATCGATCGCATCGACAACGTAATCATACTGCTTAAAATCGAATTGACCGGCGGTCTCGGGCATATAAAACGTCTTATATTTGCGGACAACAGCCTTAGGATTTATGTCAAGGATCCGCGCCTCCGCGACGTCGACCTTGTATTGACCGACCGTGCTGCGTGTGGCAATGATCTGGCGGTTGAGGTTCGTGAGGCAGACTTTATCGTCGTCAATGATGTCCAGCGCCCCTACTCCGCTGCGGGCAAGCGCTTCCACGGTATAACCGCCTACGCCGCCTATCCCGAAGACGGCGACTCTCGCAGCCTGTAATTTTTCCATTCCTTCTCTTCCCAAAAGCAGCTCTGTCCTTGAAAACTGGGTTAGCATATGGCGCTCCTTTACGATTTTTATTATGCCGTTCGGTCAGTCAATGAAGATCGGGTCGGTGATCGGGGCCGCTACCGGCGGCGGATCGATATAGCAGGTGATCGTAGATACCTCTGTTTCAACGTAATTTCTTTTGTTAATAAATATATCGGGCAGCGCTTCATCGGTAACGTCATCAGGCCCGGTCACCATTACGAGATATTCGCGCATAAGTCCTTCAAACTCAGCCTCATCTTTACATCCGGCAAACTTTTCCCCGAATTCATCAAAGAATACTGAACTGTCGTTTATCGAGTTATAATAATCATACAGTTCTTCATAGCTTGTCGCCCTTAAACCTATGAATTCACGTTTTTCAAAACGAAGGCGGTAATAAAAGGAATCATCTGATTCCAGAATGGAACCTGTATATTTCGTCTGCACGCTCACAAGAAAAGCGGAGGAACTCACAGCGGATACAGGCAGGGGGACGGTCTCTGTCATATATAATTCGAAATGACCGTCGTTAAGCAGCAATAGTTTATTCGGTATGCGCCTGTTTTGAAGCCCCCTGCCGGCATTGAGCGCAGTGATCAGATCGGGTGAAGATTCCGAATTAACAATGGCGAACAGCAGGACTGACGCAGAACTGGTATTGTCCCCCGGGTCAAAAGATGCAGATATAATTTCTCCGTTCATATCGTATTGGCAATTATACGTAACGATCACGTTTCCGGCACAGTCATAGTCAACTCTGGAGGCGGAATCGTCCTGAATAAATATTGATTCACTGTCTAATACCAGGACTTTATCTTTATAACCGGTAGTATGATACAATCGCCGGGTTACACTTCCGTCATCTAATTTGAACTGCTCAGAATAGGTCAGGTCTCCGTCCGGGTCAAAGTATCCTTTGCTTATTGAAAGCGATTCTATCATATCGTTATGCCAAAATACCTCTCTTTGGCAGACATTGCCGCCCGGCTCAAACTGCAGATGCACTTTTTTGTATCCGTATTGAGAAGTCCGGACCAATCTGTTTTCGGAAGGCGTAAGGCCACCATTAAAAGTGTACCTGACGGTGGCAATAGAAATTGAATCCTTTGTCTCGAATTGTCCGGATCTGAGCTCTATTTTGGACAATCTCCAGTCCTTAAACGTATAGATCGTTCTGCAATTGTCCGCGCCGAACGTATGTACGTAGAAATCAGGCTCATCAGGATCTACGCCGGACCATTCAGGCGAAGACTCTGTGCCGGGCTTTTCGTTTATTGCCCACGCGCTTTCTTTATAGATCACTGAGGACATATCCAGTGTATATACCGTGACACTCTTCAGATCATTCCCCGAGTAATCGTACGTGATCTCGCGGTACAGATTTGGCGAACTTGTGCAGTTTTTATATATGTGGAGTGCGTCCTTTTCTTTGTTCCATTTGAACATCACTTGCGTGATATGAGCAATATTGCCGTACTTGTCGCCCTTCGCTTCGGCTCCCGAGTTGAAGGAAAATATATCTTTGATATATGAATTGACTGCTTCAATTTGATTTTTTTTCAAGAATGTTAAAAACGACTCGGGGAGATTCGGATTTAATGCTAAAAACGCTTCTTTAGAATCAAACGGCACCGGTCTGATCGTGTTAACTTTGCAGTCAATTATCTGGTCTCCGTCTGTGCGTATTTCGGAGGTTCCGCTGTATTCTGCCATAAAAACCACCGGTGTCCATGAACCTGCCTTGCCCGCATTGATAGGTATGATCCCGGACATTTGAGTGGTAAAAGAAAATCTGATTTTTTCGGTCGGATCAAAATTATAATTGTCAAGTATAAGCACGCTGCCGCACGGATTTTCGCGCGCGTAACTGACGCCCTGATACGCCTCCCAGAAGGTCAGGTTGAGGTCGCCTGTATCCGTCTGTATCTTGTTCTCCATATATTCTGATGAGAAGACGAGCGGCTCGTAGCTTTTTATGTAATCGGACAATATTTCCGGCAGCATGGCGTTGTCGTTCGCGATTATCGGTACTCCGTATTCAAACGGGTCAACAGTTTCGCCTGTCGGCCGCGGTGAACGGGTGCTTACGTCCGGTGTGGCGGAATTATGGGCAACGATGCTTGGCTCGTTTTCGTCTCCGGCTGATCTGTGTATGCGCGCGGACAATGCTATGAGCGCCGCGGCTATTACTACGGCGGCAATTATACCGGCAATGATGAGTGTTTTTGTTTGTTTCTTTTTTCCGGTTCCGGAAACGCCGGAAATACCTGAAATGCCTGAAATGCCGGCGGCACCGGCGTTCGCGCCCGTTCCCGAGGCGGCTTTTCCGCCGTTTTCCGATGCTCCTTCGTGGGCGTCAGAACGGCCCGGAGTTCCGGAAAAAATATTACCCTCTTTTCCGGTTTCGGAAATATCGGAAATATCGGAAATGCCCGGGATGCCGGAGATTTCAGAGATACCGGAGATACCTGAGGCGGCCGGGAAAACCGACGCTGCCGGGGCAACGGACACTCCGGATTGTTCTGCTGACGTCTTTGCTTTGCTGCCTGCGCGTTTTTCTGCGGCAATCCGCACTTCGCGCTCTAAATATTCTCCAATCAGCCCGGAATGATCCGCCTGACCGCCATCAGCAGCCGAATAGATATTGCCTCCGTTCCATAAACTTATCATAGCGTCAAAAAAGCATTCACGCGCCGCTTCTTCGCTGCCCGTTATCTCTTTTGCTATATTCTGACAACGCGCGGAATATTGACGCTCGATCTCACGGAGCGCCGCTTCGTCACGTTTGTTTATGAGTTCAAGGATTTCGACGTCGGTCAAAAGGTTCACCTCCGGCAAGTGGCAAATTGCCAGTTACTCGTTACCAGTTACTCGTTGCTCGTTACTAACTACTCGTTCATCGTTACTCGTTACTATCTCTTCCATCGTATACTGCTGAACGGTTAACCCGAGGCTCCGGTAAAAAGCGATTGCCCCCGCATTGCCCTCCCACGCGTGAAGAGTAATGTTGTACGCCCCGGCCGCACGCGCAAATTCTTTAACGTGCTCGTAAAGCCGCCTTCCCACGTGCCTGCGCCGCGCGCCGGAGTCAACGCACAGATCGTCGATGTACAGCGTTTTTCGCGGGTAGCACGCCCCGGTCTCAGGGTAGTCTTCTATGATGCAAAAACAGTGTCCGAGCACTTCGCCCCCGGCGTCAACGAAGACGAATACCGGGCGTTCGCCGTCGGCAATTATTGTCTCCAGCTCTTTTTCGCTGTATTTTCCGCCTTCCGGTTTAAACAGATCGGGGCGAGAGGCGTTGTGGACGGAGAGCACCTGGCGAAGGAGCCTCATAATGGCAGGGACGTCAGAAATTACTGCCCGCCGCACTATTCCGCCATCCGTACCTGTCTGAAGGCCGAACGCTTCAATCTCAGCGCGTTCACTCATCTGCATTGCCCCCGGTATCAGCGGAGGGCGAAGAGATATTGTCCCCGGCCTTTTGCACCGCTTTTGCTTTGCGCGCTTTTAGCGCGTTGATCTTCCCGTCGAACCACGGCTCGAACTTTCGCATTATCAACTCGGCTGCGATGAACCCGATGAGTGACGTTATGAGCGCCACGCAGACCGCGGCCAATACGTCGCTCGGGTAGTGGACGTACAGGTGCAGGCGCGAGATCGAGATCAGGACGCCCAGGATGAAGGCCGGTATACCGATCTTCCGGTCAACGTAGAGCAGTGCGAGTCCTGCGCTGAGTGATGCAGTGGTGTGTCCTGAGGGGAAGGAGAAGTCGCTTAGTCTTTTTACGGCGAGCGGCAAGAGGGTGTTCACGTCGTACGGTCGTATGCGGGCAACGGCGTTTTTTAGTATTATGTTTGAGATCAGGAATCCGGCTGCAATCGCGATCAGCATCGCGAGCCCTCCTTTTCGCGTGCGCCTGAAGAGCAGCAGTACGACACCGACGGCAATCCAGAATATCCCGCCTTCTCCGAATAACGTTATAAATTTCCACATGCCGTCCGCAAAAGAACCTCTGAACCCCTGCTGGATGCGGTCAAGGACCGAAAGATCGAACGACTGTATCGCATCAATAAAATCCATCCGGCTTTCACCTCCGTTCTTCACCTTATACCACAACCTACCGCTTTATGCAACTGCATGCAACTGGGGAC
>JAFWQX010000003.1 GCA_017508875.1 Clostridia bacterium
GCGGCGCGGCACAAAATAAATTTGAGGTGTACGGATGAAACTTGTCAACATCGGATTCGGAAATATGGTATGCATTGACCGCGTCATAGCGATCGTGGTGCCGGAGTCTGCGCCCATCAAACGCATCGTATCCGAAAGCAAAGACAGGGGACTGTGCATTGACGCCACGTACGGGCGCAAAACAAGAACCGTACTCATAACCGACACGGACCACGTTATATTGTCCGCACTCCAGCCCGACACGGTAAGGCGCCGCGTCGAGAACTCGGCAGACGACCGAACAGCCGCAGAAAGCGGAGCTATTGACGCCGACGACGAAGCGGACGAAGCCGAGGCCGAAGACGGTGAAACGGAGGAGGAAAACGATGAGCTCTGAGAGGGGACTTATAACCGTAATATCCGGTCCGTCCGGCACGGGAAAAGGCACTCTGATCTCCGGACTTATGGGGATCGACAGAGACATGCACTACTCCGTATCAGCGACCACTCGCGAAATGCGCAGAGGCGAAACCGAAGGGGTTTCGTACTACTTCAAAACGCGCAAAGAGTTCGAAAAACTCATTGAGAACGGCGAAGTGCTCGAATGGGACGAATTCTGCGGAAACCTCTACGGCACGCTAAAAAGCGAGCTCCGGAACAGAGTAGACAAAGGCTCGGACGTCATACTTGACATCACCGTTAAAGGCGCCCTGGCCATAAAGGAAGCGTTCCCGGAAGATTCGATCACCGTGTTCCTGCTGCCGCCGTCGCTCAAAGACCTCGAAGACAGGATCAGAGGGCGCAAGCGCGAGACCGAAGAACAGCTGAGAGACAGGCTGGCGGAGGCCGAAAAGGAAATAGCGTGTGTGAAAGAATTTGACTACGTGCTGATAAGCGACAGCATCACCGAAGCGCCGAAACGGCTGAAAGGTATAATCGACGCCGAGAGGCAGCGCGTAAGGCGGAATCCGGACATACTGAAAAGGATGGGGCTCGAGGTCCCGGGCAATGCTCAGGAGGACGCCTGACAACGGCGGCAACGGGGCCTGAAAACTGAAGGACGCTCCCGAAAAAAGAAACCAACACGCCGGACACACCGGCGAAGCAGATAAAGAAAGCACAAACAGATGCCCCGCACGGGGCAACGAAAGGGGAAATATAAATCATGATGCTTTATCCACCAATCGCAGAACTGCTCGAAAAAGTTGACAGCAGATACACGCTGGTCATGGAGATCGCTAAAAGAGCCCGCCAGATCACCGCGGGTTCCGAGAACCGCTCCTCAAGCACCTCGAACAAGAGCGTGACGATCGCCGTTCAGGAGATCTACGAAGACAAAGTCAGCTACGAGCGGATCGAAGAATAAGGAGCAGCAAATGGCAGAGAAAACGATGGAAAAATTAGTGGCGCTGGCACAGAACCGCGGCTTCGTTTACCCGGGCTCGCAGATCTACGGCGGCCTCGCCAACGCGTGGGACTACGGCCCCTTAGGCGTAGAACTCAAGAACAACGTAAAAAAGGCCTGGTGGAAGAAATTCGTACAGGAATCCACGCTCAACGTAGGCGTTGACTGCGCGATCCTCATGAATCCGAAAGTATGGATGGCCACCGGACACGTCACCAGCTTCAACGACCCGCTGATCGACTGTAAGTCGTGCAAATCGCGTCACCGCGCAGATAAGGTCATCGAAGACTGGGATAAAGAGCAGGGAATAGAGCTCTCCGTTGACGGCTGGGAAAACGAAAAGCTCGTTGAATATATCAACGAAAAACAGATCCCTTGCCCGGTATGCGGTAAGTTCAACTGGACCGGCATCCGCAAATTCAATCTGATGTTCAAGACTTTCCAGGGCGTCACGGAGGATTCCCAGGCGGAGCTCTACCTCCGTCCCGAGACCGCTCAGGGCATATTCGTAAACTTCAAAAACATCCAGCGCACCAGCCGCAAAAAAGTGCCTTTCGGCGTCTGCCAGGTAGGTAAATCCTTCCGCAACGAGATCACGCCCGGTAACTTCACGTTCCGCACGCGCGAATTCGAACAGATGGAACTTGAATTCTTCTGCAAACCCGGCACCGACCTCGAATGGTTCGAATACTGGCGCTCGTTCTGCCATAACTGGCTCCTGAGCCTCGGCATAAAGGACGAGAACCTGCGCCTGCGCGACCACTCCAAAGAAGAGCTCGCGTTCTACTCTAAAGCCACGACAGACTTCGAATATCTGTTCCCGTTCGGCTGGGGAGAACTCTGGGGCGTCGCAGACCGCACCGACTACGACCTTAACCGCCACATGGAATACTCGAAAGAAGACCTGTCGTACTTCGATCCCACGACCAACGAAAAATACGTACCGTACGTAATCGAACCCTCGCTCGGAGCAGACAGAGTTGCCCTCGCATTCCTTTGCGAAGCGTACGATGAAGAGACGCTCACCGACGGCGGAAAAGAAGACGTACGCACGGTGCTGCACTTCCACCCGGCATTGGCCCCGGTGAAAGTCGCGGTATTGCCGCTGGTTAAAAAACTCTCCGACGACGCGTTCAAACTCTACGAACAGCTCAGCAAAAAATACAACTGCGAATTCGACGAAGCAGGCGCGATCGGACGCCGTTACCGCCGCCAGGACGAGATCGGCACGCCGTTCTGCATCACGTACGATTTCCAGACCAGGGGAGAAGAAAAAGACGGTGAAGTCATACCCGGTGACAATGCCGTTACAGTCCGTTTCCGGGATTCAATGGAGCAGGTGAGGATACCGATCGAAGGCTTAGAGAAGTGGCTCGATGAGCAGCTCGCGTTCTGAATCTGATTCTGATTCCGACGCATTCGCTCACGAAAGCCGCGCTTCACGGCGGCAGCAAGATCAGGTTATCTTTATCATAGATAATTGTAAACAAGCCAAATAACACAGGAGGTTTAACAATGGCAACAAAATATGTTTACCAGTTCAAAGAAGGCAACGCAGGCATGAGAAACCTGCTGGGCGGTAAGGGCGCTAACCTCGCCGAAATGACCCGCATCGGTCTCCCGGTGCCTCAGGGCTTCACCATCACCACCGAAGCCTGCACAAAGTATTACGAAGACGGCCGCACCATCAATCCTGAGATCATGCAGGAAATCATGGACAATATCTCCATCATGGAAGAGACCACCGGTAAAAAGTTCGGCGACCTCGAAAATCCGCTGCTCGTATCCGTACGCTCCGGCGCACGCGCTTCGATGCCCGGCATGATGGACACCATCCTGAACCTGGGCCTGAACGACGAGGTTGTGGCTGCCATGATCAAGGGCAACCCCGATCCAAGTTCGAGCGCTTCGTGTATGAC
>JAFWQX010000146.1 GCA_017508875.1 Clostridia bacterium
CAGGACTTTCATCTGGTGCAGCAGACCTCCGGATATCGTCTCGTCTCCCATAAAGAAGCGGATGTTCATCGGAGCTTCGCTCTGAGTAAGTGCAGTTTTCTGAACGCCCCAGTTTTTATTCCATTTGGCCATAATGAGGTCTTTTGTTTTCAGAGCAACGTCTACGTAAGTGAAAGCGGACTCATTGTTCTCGCCGGGAACGAAGCCGGGTTTCGAATCGAAGTACAGGCGCTGTTCGGCGTCGCAGATCTGCTGATCTTTGATGACCATATCATACTGCTGGCCGCCTTTGGTAAGCTGCTGACGGTAGAAGTACCGGTACGTGAACTCAAAATAGATCGAGTAGAACGGCAGACTCTTTACGCCGGGGTTACCGATCTTCAGTTCGGCGTTCGTCTCACCCGTTTCGATAAACGAAGTGATCATATAATCCTTATCGACGATACCGTAAGCGCCCATCGTAAGTTTTTCGTTACTGTAATCAGGCGAGTCAAGTATGTCAAAAGTCGGATCGATTCCGTAGACCTTCTTTGAATACTCGTTGTAGTTTGAAACGCGGGCAACGTCGAAATATGTAAGAGCTCCGGATCCGTCAGGAGTTACGAAATATCCGGTCTCACCGTCGCGGTGCGCACCTAAATAAGGCAGTACAGAAAGCGCACAAAGGAACGGACGTCTGTCCTCCTCTTCCCACGGAAGTGTTTCTCTCTCTTTAATTTCGTTAAAAGGAATGCGGTATACGAGCGCGTTATCTTCGATCGTGATCTCAACAGTGAAGCAAAGGTCAAGGTCTCCGACGTCGTATATCAGCTGTACGCCGTTATTTATGAAATATACGGTCTTGGTCAATGACGCCATCTGGTTGATTCCTTTCGTGAATCCGCCTTCAAGACCGGACTTCGTATATTCTATAAATACAGGCGACGTCAATATCTGTCCTGTTTCGGTGCTGCTCTTATAGATCGCAAGATCGGATGCAACTTCATTCCCGTTCGCATCAACTGTTCCGTCGTAGATTGGCTCCGGATAACTTCTGAATACCCTGCCGGTCGATAGATCCTGTATTATAAACAGATCGTCGCGCGGAGAATATCCGAGCCTGAGCTTTCCGTTGTCAGCAAATATCGTCATACCTGCGTCTGAGAGCAGCTGCCCGTTTATACCCTTTGATTTGTCCACGGGCGAAGCGTCACTCTTCGAGAACGAAGAAGTATCGAACTTAATGTTTTTGCTGTTACCGAATGCCGCTTTTACAAAGATAAATACGAATAATATAATTATAACTATCGGTATAACGATCTTCAGCACAGTCCGCCAGGAGAATTTCTTATCGACTCTGTCAAATTTCTTCTGAAGCTTTCTCGCGGCTTTTTCTTCTGCAGTCTCCGGTACGGAAGTTTTTTCCTTTTTCTTCTTTTTGGGAGCAGCTTCGGAGAGCTCGGCCCCGGCGTTTTTAACTGCTTCGGCAGCGATCTCAGAAGCATCAGATGCCTGAGCCTCTGCTTTTTCCGCTGTTCCGGCAGCGGTTTCGGCTACATCAGCCGTGATTTTCTCCGTCATTTCTGCAGCATTTTCGGAAACTTCAGATTCTATCTTTTTCTTCTTATCAGACAAGGTAGCTCAACTCCTTTCCGAACTGTGTAAGGAAGCTGATAAGCTGGTTTGCAAGTCCGTAAACTATCATGAACAGCAGTGCGACAAGTCCTACGCCTACAACTGTAAGGAACGTTACGACAACGGCTTTAACCGGGTGGAAGCCGTGTACGGACTTGATGCAAAGGTATGCGAGCAGACCGACCCAGACGTAGATCAGCGTATGTATCAGGTTGTAAAGGGACGATTCTTCAAGTGTAAGCACGTTTGTAAGCAGCGAAAGCGGAAGCGTGAACAGAAGAAGCGGAACGTGGCAGTAAGCGCCTCCTATGAATACGTCGCGTATCCTTCCTTCGCCGTACATTATAGTGGTCACGCCGTAGTTTACGATACATACGACCAGCCACGGAAGCAGCGAAGTAAGCAGTATCGTCATCGGGCGTATGAATTCTTTCGGTGAACCGCCTCTGTAAATGAATCCTACACAGTATGCCGAAGCGACGGATACGACAGCCCAGAGCACCATAATAATGATCATATCGGCATACGAACCTTTATTATCGTAGCGGACTCCCTCAAACGTATCTACAGGATGTCTCAGCACATTTTTGATCCTCTGGAGGAAATCCTTTATGGGAGTAAAGAAATTGTGCTTTTCCGGAGGCGGACCGTATTTTCTGCGTCTCGCCTGCTTTATTGTGATCCAGACGATCCAGAGGACTATCACACCTACGAGTACAGAAGCGATGATCGGGAAGTTCTGGCGTAGGAAATCAGCTCTGATCTCCTTATACGCCTGCGAAGCCAGAGTAGCGTCTTCAGCTTCATAGAATTTATCTATCGCTTTCTTATACTCTTCCTCGCGCATGTAAATAACGCCTTCATTTTTCAGAGCGAGGTTGTAGTAACTGTCTCTGTCGAGAACCTTCTGCCAAAGCGGGAAAGCTTCCTGATATTTGCCCTTGGAATACATATTATTTGCAGCATGTATCTGATCGGCAAACTCGGTCGTCTGGAAAACGGTGATCGTTCCCGAACCTTTGTTCAGCACGTAAACGCGGCCGTGGCTGTCGACTTCCAGTCCCGCAGGGAGTGAAAGCTGTCCGTATCCGTTGCCGTTCGTAGAGAACGCGAACAGGTTGATTCCGTTTTCATCGTACTCGTAAAGGCGGCCGTACTGCTGGTCAATGATCAGCATGTTGTTGTACTGATCGACGGCAACGTCGCAGAAGTTCTGTGCCGCAGTGGCGCCGAACGAGCTTGAAACGTAACTGTCTCTGAAATCGTATCCGGCGTAAACGACGTCAGAACCGCCGGCGTTGATCTTACGCACCTGAGGCGGAGTCGTCGTCGTTGTCGTAGCGTAGATGTAGCCGTCCGAGCTCGCGTAAATGTTATTGAACGAGTAAGGCAGCGTTACGACGGTACCCATACGGTCCTGCCTGTTCCAGAGCAGTCTCGCGACTGATTCCCAGAACGTCAGGGATACTTTATTCGCGCCGTAGTACTGGCGGAACGTTCCGTCGCTGTCCAGCATCAGAATACCGTTCGAGTCCGAAGAGTTCGCAACGTAGATGTAACCGCGCGTGTCTTTCGTAACTTTCAGAGGCATGTAGTTGAAGTCAGATGAAAGAATGCTGCTCGAAGGCGGCGCGTAAGAATATTTGAAATAACCGTATTTGGTAAATTCGACGAGCCTGTTGTTTCCCGTATCGGCCACGAGGATCGTTCCGTCGGAATCCACGTAAATACCCTTCGGGGTCTTAAGCCCTGACATATCGCCTGACGCATAAGTGGACTCGCCTTTGATTATATTCTTCAGCGTGTACAGGCCGTTCTCGTCCATCGGGTTAATGATAACGATGCGGTCGTTCGCGGTATCGGCAACGTAGATCACGTCATTGTCGTCAATAAATATATCTTCCGGGTTCGACAGGCGTCCTTCTTCCGTTGTCTTGAAGTCGATCACGGTGACAACTTCATACGGCGCGGGAATTGGGTAAGCGCCGTTGTCGCCCAGATAATAACTGGCGTACGGTTCCTTTGCGCCCACCATCAGCGTGCCCGTAAGCACGAGGCTGATCAGCATCGTCAGTATAAGGAGTTTCAAAAGTTTTCGCTTCATTGTCCGCCTCCTTATTTAATACCCGAGTGTGCCATCGTATCCATAACACGGCTTTGCTGTATGACGAATATGATGATGCTTGGGAATGTCATTATAAGAGCTGTAACGCCGGCAACGCCCTGACGTGCGATACCTCCGCCGATCGTCGACATGAAGAAGCCGAGTGAACGGAGCTGCTCTTTATAGATGTAAGTAGTGGATGTTCCGGATTCGTTCCAGATACCGCCGAAGCAGAGGATTATGATAGTGGCCTGAGCGTTTTTCAGCAGCGGCAGCGCGATCTTGGTGTAGAGCTGCCACTCTGAGGCGCCGTCTATCTTACCTGCTTCGAATATCTCGTTCGGCACCTGGTCCATGAACTGTTTCATCAGGAACAGAGCCGTCGAGTTTGCAAGTCCCGGTATGACGAACACCAGATATGTATTGTCGATATGCAATCCCGTAATGATCAGGTAAAGCGGAATACCGGCCGCGGAAGCGATGAACATCAGGGAGTAAGTAACCATATTGAACAGGAACTTTTTACCCGGGAACGTGTGCTTCGAAAGCGGATAGCACGCCATCGTGTTTACCCATACGAGGAAGAACAGATAGGCTACCGTTATCAGGACGGTATTGAACAGGTATCTCGTGAAAGGCACGAGGCTGTTCGCAGTTACCTGGGAAAGCATCTTAAAGTTATCCAGAGTTGGGTTTCTTACAAAGAATCTCGGAGGATACAGGAACAGCTCTTCCGGGGGCTTGAATGCCGTACACACCAGATAAACCAGCGGAAGCATCGAGACCATACCGGCAAGGGCAAGAACGACTATGATAACACGCCCTGCTCGATCTTTGCGTTTTTTCGCTCTTTTTAAATAATCAACGTCAACTTGATCTACTCTAAGCATGTTTATCACCCCTTATCCGAAAGAATTTTGAATGCTGCGCGGCCGAGTCCGAAGATCAGCAGCGAAAGCACCACGGCAATAGCCGAAGCATAACCGACTTCAAATCTCGTACCTGAATAGTCGCTAAGGTGGAGCATGACCGTAAGACCTGCGTCCTCAGGCGTCGGGTGACCCGCAAGCGTTCCGCCGACTGAAAGAGAACCGGTGATCTGAAGTACGGCGGCGAACAGCAGCTGAGGCATCGTCTGCGGAATGTCAACGTACAGGAGCCTCTGGAAGCGCGACGTTACGCCGTCAACGGCAGCGGCATCGTACAATTCCTTATCAACGTTCGTGAAGCCGGCAACGAATGAAAGGAAGCCGGTACCAAGGCTTGACCACAGCGCAACTATAATACCGACAGGCATTATCCAGTGTACGTCCTGCGTCCACTGAATGGGGTCTTTAATAATATTAAGATTCAGCAGCAGAGAGTTGAGGTAGCCTGTGCTGTCGTTTGAGAACATTACCGCCCAAACGACTGACATTGCGATCGAACTCGTAAGCGAAGGAGCATAGAAAGCGAGCGTATAGATCGGTCTTACTTTTTTCGGCACCTGGTTGATGAACCATGCGAAGAAGTAAGATGCGATGTATGCCGTAGGACCGACTATGATTGCATAATAAAGCGTGTTGCTGAATGCTTTCAGGAACAGGGAGTCATCTACGAACAGGTATTTGTAGTTCTGCCAGCCTGTAAATATGGGGCTCTGCAATATGTTCCAGTAAGTGAAACTCAGATACAGAGAAGCGAGCAGAGGCAGTAGTGAAAAGATTATGAACAGGATGAAGAACGGTGCGATAAGACCGTAGGACATTTTATGCGTCCAGATCTCGTGCATTGTATAACCGAACCGTTTTTCAACGTTGAACAACCTTTTCTTAGGCTGAGCGGGAGTCTTTGCGACTTCTTTTGAAGAATCTTTTTTACTCATTTTTTATTCTTCTCTCCCCTCTTCACGGCGTTGCAACTTCACGGAGTACCGATCCGCCTTCAGGAATCTTATACTCTTGCTGTTTACGTTTCATTTCTTTATTTATTTCTTTAACCGCGTCTTCAAGCGCCACTCTGGCGTTCTTACCCTGAAGTACCGTCTGGTTAAGTGCGGTGATAAGGTAACGGCTCGTGTAGTAGCCTCCCAGCGTGCTCGGAGATTCCTTCAGCCATTCCCACTGATCTTCAATAACGCCGATCTCATACTGAGTGTAAGGCAGCGACTCGACCGCTTTCTTATTTGCGGGATTCCATCTGGAAGCGACGCCGAACGTAGCTTCAACTTCTCTGCCGTATTCGGCCTGCACTTCGTCGGAAGACCACCACTGAATGAACTGCCAGGCTTCCTTAGGATGCTCGGTGCTGCTTATGATGATATTGCACGTGCCCGCGCCGCCGTTGGAACGGTCGACGACTACCTCGCCGTTTTCATTGACTCTCGTATGGCCGGGGACAGGAAGGATCTGCCATTTACCGTTAAGTTCGGGAGCGGAGTATTTCAGCTTGCAATAGAAGCCCATGTCGCCGATTCCGACAGGCATCTCACCGTTCTTAAATCTCATATAGAAGTCAGCTGCATAGATGAAGTTATACTGGAGATAAAGGTCGGCGTACTCTACGAATCCATCGTATGCCTCTTCCGTGTTCAGTCTGGAACGGAGTCCGTCTTCATCATAGAAGCTTCCGCCGTGCTGATACAGGAAAGGTGTGTAGTTTCCGACGCCGTACGGGAAGAAGAAGCTGTAGCCGTCTTTCGTAAGTACGGGGACAAGGTTGTAAACGTCTTCCCACGTATCCGGCGGTCTGACGTCAAGTTCTTCGAGAATATCGGTACGGTAGAACAGGGCTGCCCAGTTCTGCGTCTCCGGGAAGCCGTAATGCTTACCCTGATACAGGTACGGGACAAGTTCTTCTTCGTAGAAGGAATTCGCGACCAGCTCGTCGAAGCCCTGGACGTGAGTGCCGTTGGGCAGATCGTACGACTCTTTGAAGTCTTCCATCGGAAGCAGCGCGCCTCTTACGGAGAATTCAAACGGGATACCGGCTCCGATAGCGATCGCAAGATCCGGAGCGGTTCCGGCGACGTATCTGGTCATGATAAGACCTTCGGCGCCGTTGACCATGTTAACGTTTATCCTTACGCCGTATTCGGGAGTGAACTGCTCCGAAATAAGGTTTCTGAGTATATCTACGTATTCACGTCCGCGCGGTACGTAAACTTCAAGGGATACCATGTCTTTCGTGGTCTTTTCTCTCTGTCCGACGGAAGAATAGTCTTTAATAAACGTGTCCTTGAATCTTACAAAGCCGACGTAAAAGTTCTGCCAGGAATTACTGCGGGAATTCTTGTACTTATAACCCTGTTCGGAAAGCTCTGCGTAGTCGACCGTAATAGCCTGCTCGCGGATCGCAACCATCGTATTGGAAAGACCTGTAAGAGCGCTGTTGATATCGTTAAGCGAAATGGGAACTTTTTCCATATCTTTCGCCATTTTCTTGAACAGTTCGAGGGCAACTTTTACAGCGGAGCCGTACGAAGGCTGTTTTCCGCCGTTGAAAGCGGAAATATCTTCATAGCACTTTTTAAAGAGTTCAACGTAATTATCAAGGTCGTCCTGCAGATCGGGGATGTTCTTTTCAAGGTCCCAGTCGCGGTTACGGTCAACGACGTATCCGCCGCTGGAGCTTCTGGTGGAAGACGTGATCTTTGCGACCTGGTTGATCATAGAAGTTATAGAGTCCATAGCTTCTTCGATCTTATAATAAGTATGTCTCAAAGGACCGATCTTATTCACCATGGTAAGCGTATGCGTGCCCTTGGTAAAATAGAACATATAAGGCTCATCTTCTGGATTCTTTAATGCGTCCCCGATCCAGCCGTCAGCGTACGGGAAGCAGTATTCGTTCATTTCGGCGAACGGGATCTCACCGTCGATCTCTATATCCTTATATGCCGCGACGTTGGTCGTAATAGACATATAACGGAAGCCGAGCTGATACCAGCCGTCCTCCGGAACTTCGAACGACCACTGCACAGAATCTCCGCCGGTACTCCAGCGCTCGCCGCCGAACACGTTATAACGCGTAACTTTAAACGAAGCAGGAGAAGAACGGTAATCGTTATCGTACTCCATACGGATACTTACGCTTGAAGTATGATCCGGATTCTCGAGTTCAAATCTGATCGCCTTCCCGTCATAGATCTTACTGATACCGCCTTTTTCAGATACGTACTGCTCATAAGTCTTTATCGTTCTCGGAGCGGAAAATCTGATCGCACCTATGGCGCCGGGCTGGTTATAGAAATGCATCGTTATCTTTCTGGTGCCCTGCTTGATATACATTTTGTATTCGCCGAGGTAGACACCTTCCGGATTCGACATCGTAACGCTCTGCCAGCCGAAAAGCTCCTGAGACTTCGGTCTGATCTGGTTTCCGGAAATATCGAGGTTCTTTTCGATCTCTGTATTATAGAAACCGTACATGCGCTTAAGCGTCATGTTACTCGCGTTCTTAAACGGAAGCTTATTATCGATCATAATTCCGACGTACATATCAGAATCCTTATCGTCGATCATCAGGTAATCCAGTTTAAGAGAGTACAGGCCGGAAACAGGGACGTCGATATTAAACGTTACGTAGCAGCCGTCAGCGTCGGTGTAGATAGCGTTCGGGAACTGCGAACAGTCTACTATTTCCTCCGCGCCGGTCTTATTATTGAAAAATTTCGTATCCCTTTCGAAGTTTTCCTCCTCGGTGAGCCTCACTAACGTGCTGCCCTCCGCGGCGGATACTGACGCCATGTCGACTACGATATCCTCACCGGTATAATCTGTATAACCTTTCTGCTCGTACTTGGTCAATACCTTTCCGTACTCGAGCAGGCTGTTATCCAGGCGGTTCTCCGTAGACACGAACGGGTTAAACTCCATCTCGTCATGATTCTCCACTTCAAACTGCTTAGCACCGACTTTACGGTTCCCGTAAGATATGAGGATGACGATCGCTACGGCCACAATTACTCCGAGGATGATTGATATGCGAATGATTTTTTTCTTCTTCTTATTCATACGCCAGGCCTTCCCGCATAATCTTATAAAAATGCACAACACGAAAATCGTGAGCCATAGACCCGCGATCCGTTATGCAATATTAACAAAATTATTATACTTTTTTTGTGTAACTGTGTCAATAAGACAGTGTAAATTTTTTCCGCAATATGTTATACTACTATCCGTAAACCAAACACCCGGAGGTGTGACAATGAAATTCACGCAGGAACTTGAAAGCAACAACAGGCAGTACGGAAGCCTTCCCTTCTGGAGCTGGAACGACAAACTCGAGCCCGAACGGCTCCGCAGCCAGATCAGAGATATGCATGAACTGGGCATGAACGGCTTCTTTATGCACGCAAGGAGCGGCCTTGAAACCGAATATCTCAGTAAAGAATGGTACGACGCCATTAAGATCTGCATTGACGAAGCCGAAAAATACGGTATGGAGGCATGGTCGTACGATGAAAACGGCTGGCCGAGCGGATTTGCGGGCGGAAAACTGCTTGACGACCCTTATAATCACGCAAAATTCATTAAAGCCGAAGTCAAAAACGCTTTTGACCCCGATGCGCTCGCTGTTTACGTGATAGAAAACGGCAGATCGCGCAGAGTCAACGGGCCGGAAGAGAACGTGAGCGAATATTTCACGATCTATAAGAAAAGCGACACGTCGTACGTTGACACGCTGAACGGCGCCGTCACCAGGAAATTCATTAAAGAGACCCACCAGGAGTATAAGAAGGAGCTCGGTGAAAAATACTGGAAGAAGATGCCCGGATTCTTTACCGACGAGCCTCAGTACTTCAGATATGCGACGGTCTGGTCGGACACGCTCCCCGAACTTTTTGAAAAAGAGTACGGATACGACATTTTCTCCGCGCTTGACGCGATGTTCACCGATTTTGACGGTGCGCAGGAATTCCGATACGACTACTGGCGCCTTGCGCATAACCTCTTTATCAACAATTTTGTGAAGATCATTTATGAATGGTGCGAGGAGAACGGCTGCAAGCTCACTGGGCACGCGGTCGAGGAGACGTTCCTTGCCGGCCAGATGTGGTGCTGCGGCGGAGTTATGCCCTTCTATGAGTACGAACACATTCCCGGAATCGACCACCTCGGGCGGAATTACGACCTCGGCGTCGCGTCTAAACAGCTCGGTTCGGCCGCGGCTCAGCTCGGGAAGAAAAAAGCATTGTCCGAAATGTTCGGCTGCTGCGGCTGGGACGTGAGTCCTCTCGAACTTAAACGCATTGCGGAGTCGCAGTACGTCGCGGGCATTAATATTATGTGCCAGCACCTCTACCCCTACTCTGAGCGCGGAGGAAGAAAGCGCGACTACCCTGCTCACTACTCGCAGCACCTGCCGTGGCAGAAGCAGATGAAGCAGTTCGATCAGTATTTCAACAGGCTCGGATACACGTTGTCCCGCGGAAAAGAGATCGCGCCGGTGCTCGTTATCCATCCTATCCATTCCGCGTGGCTGAACTACAAGCGCGAGCTAGATGCTCCGACAGTGGCGGAACTTGAAGATTCGCTCAGAAAAGTTTCCTGGGAACTTTACGACAGACATATCGGTTTCCACTACGGGGACGAGGATATTATGGCGCGCCACGCGAAAGTCGAGGGCAGCCGCATAATTATAGGAGAGCAGTCATACACTACCGTGGTGCTGCCCAGGATCTACACGCTCGACAGCCGCACGGCCGCACTGCTTAAAGAATTCATGGAAGCGGGCGGAAAAATGATCGTTACCGACTGCGCTCCGGACAGGATCGACGGCCGCAAAGCTCCCGGCGAACTCGGATTTATCGCTAACAATACTTCTTTCGACGAGCTTTCCGAAGCGAACGAACTGCGCGTATCCACACGCATACACGACGTGAGGGCAATGCTTCGCAATACTGAGCGCGGCAGGCTCGCGTTCGTAGTGAATCTGACCGGTGAGACGCTGAAGGGCGTGCGTATCGGTCTTAAGGGGGCAAAGCACCTGAACGTTCTCGATATTGAGAACGGCGTATTCAGAAAAGTTGACGCCGAAATCTGCAATAAATGCGGCGCGCTCCGCACAGAACTCGATCTGGAACCCGGTCAGTCCGTCGTTGTGACCGAATTTGAGGGCGAAGACGAGCTCACCGCGGCAGAAACCGGCGAGCAGATCACTTCGGCCGGTCCGTTCAGATCTGTCTCGAAGCCCGAAAATATGATGCCGCTCGATCATTGCCGCCTGTCTTACAACGGCAAAGATTTCGAAGAAAACAGGCCGATCGAGCTTGTCCGCGACATACTTTATAAGAACAGGTATGCCGGAGAGCTCTGGCTCAGATTTGAATTCAACGTTAAAGAACTGCCTTCTGCCCTGAACGTTGCCGTGGAGCCCATGAACATTCTGGGTGTCAGCGTCAACGGCGCGGACGTCGCCTTAGAGAACAGCGGCTGGTTCGATCCGTCTTTCCTTTCCGCAAAGATCACGGAGCTCGTTCATCCCGGGCTTAACGACGTTACGGTGAAGGTCAATTATTTCCAGCGCGATTACGTGTATTACGTCCTTTTCGGAGGTGTTTCCGAGTCTTTGCGCAACTGCCTGCTGTTCGACACCGAGCTCGAGTGCATCTATCTGTTCGGCGATTTCGGCGTCGATACCTCCGAAGGAAGATTCGACAGCAGCGAGCGGAATTCGATCATCTATACCGGGCCTTTATACGTCACTGCTTCCCCCGAGTCCATCTGCATGCAGTCCGTCCCGCGTTCGGGATATCCGTTCTTCGCCGGCAGCATCGATTTTGAGGGGCAATACGTTTACAAGGCGGGCGATCCGACCGAGCTTCATCTCGCAGGCCGCCATTCGGTCGCGGAAATATTCGTCAACGGAAAACCGGCCGATACGCTTCTGTTCCGCACGCACACGAATCTCAAGGACTTCCTTTCCGAGGGCGTCAATACGATCCGTATCAGGCTTTCGAATTCGAACCGCAACCTCATGGGGCCTCACCACGGCACCGATCCCGAGCCTTACGCCGTAGGGCCTGTATCGTTCTCATATGAGCTGCAGTGGAATGACGAGGGCAAGTGCCCGTGGTACCATGACAGGTACGCGCTCGTGGATTTCGGAGCAACGTGCAACTAGAAACCGGCAATTATTAACAACGAGGAACTTTTAGCTGAACGATGAGTTCCGGATTATGAGTTCGCGCATGCCGAGCGCACCTAAAAAAGGGACGGTGAATTGATAAAACTCACCGTCCGTTTTTACGTCTGCTTAGCTGTTGAGAAATCTTAATTCTACCTTTTAACTACGCGTGAAGCAGAATGTTAGTTCTTCTTTTCCAGGTACTCATTGATCTTTTCGATCATTTCGTCGGCGCTAAGTCCGTGTACAGCGCATGCCTCCTCAAGGCTCTCGCCCGCGGCCGCCATGCAGCCTACACAGTGCATACCGGAACCCATAAGGATCGCCGCGATCCCTCTGTCGATATCAAGCAGATCAGCTATAAGCATATCTTTTGTTGCTTCCATTGTTATTCAGACTCCTTTCAATACTGTAATAATAAAATGATCTTTGGGAATATATATGTAAGGAATCATTGCCGCCCGAGAGCAGCCGCTTCCTTGCGCTTGCGTTTTATCCTGCGAACAATAAAGAGCGTTGCCAGCGCGATGACCACCAAACCGATCACTACGAAATTGACCACCCTTATGATCGTATAATTCCTGAGCGAGCGTTTCTCCGTCTCACCCAGTTCCACGATAAAGTTCACGTCAGTTGCCTTTGTATACCCGCCCTGGTTATAATTGAACATATACCCTGCGAGTTCGGATTCGTAGCTCATTACAGGCCCCGTTTCGTTCGCTTCAGGATCGCGGAAGTAGAAGACCTGCATATAATTAGGGGCTACTTTCATTACGCCTCTTATCGTATCGAGCATTTTATAAGAGCAGAGCTTATATTCGCTGAACGAAAGACGCTTACCGTACATATTGACTTCAAGTTCCATCGTACTGCCGTATTTTTCCAGCAGCTGCGCCGTGTCTGAGACGTCAGCGTGATCCGCAAGCGGGACCTTCATCAGCAGCTTGATGTCAAGTTTCGCTGTTTCACCGGATTCCGGCCATTTTTCATCCATGTATGAGCGAATATATCCGAGTATCGCTTCATCTGCCGCCTTATCGCACAAAAAATCAGTGTAATAGCCGTCAAATTTCACTCTGAAATTCTTAGAGGCCATAATAAACTGACCCTTCTCGCATGAGCAGTCGTATTCGAACCGCCTGCGCGCCTTATTATACCCGCGGAAGCTGATTTTCAGATTCTTAAGCTCTGAACCGTAGTTACGCTTAAGGTACGAACTGACGGTGATGCGGTCAATGAACTCTCCTCCGCGGCTTCCGGTGATCTCGAGGTACAGGATGAACGAAACAGTCAGCAAAAGCACCAGAAGGATAACAAGAACCACACGCCGGGTGCGTTTCTGTCTGTCCTTCCGGTCAAAATAATCTTCAGAATAATCAGAATTCTTTTCTGCCATCTCTTCAGCCGGCTGTGATAGCCGCAAATTCTGAAAGCTTCAGGCTTGCGCCGCCGACAAGGCCGCCGTCAATATCCTCCATCGAGAACAGTTCGTGCGCGTTGTCAGCTTTCACACTGCCGCCGTACTGGATACGGACCGCAGAAGAAACGCGTTTGCTGTAGAGCTCTTTGATCGTCATTCTGATGATGCGGCAAACTTCCTGAGCCTGCTCAGTGGTAGCTGTGCGTCCTGTACCGATGGCCCAGATAGGCTCGTAGGCGATGACAGCCTTCTTAACCTGATCCGCCGTAACTCCGACGAGCGCAGCCTTTACCTGGTAACGGATATGCTCAGCGGTAAGCCCGGCTTCACGCTGTGCGAGTGATTCACCGACGCAGATGATGGGCTTCAGTCCGCATTTATATGCGGCAATGACCTTTTTGTTTACGGTCCTGTTGGTTTCGGCAAAATATTCGCGTCTTTCAGAATGGCCGATAATAACGTACGTTACTCCCATGCTCTTGAGCATCTGTCCGGAGACTTCGCCGGTATACGCGCCTTTCTCCTCAAAATGCATATTCTGCGCCGCAATCTTGATCCTGCTGCCTCTCGCCGCAGTAATAGAAGTCTGAATATCAACAAAAGGCACTGCACAGACTACTTCGTTTCTGCTTCTTTTGATCAGCGGTTTAAGCTCTTTGATAAAAGAAGAAGCTTCAGCCGGAGTCTTGTTCATTTTCCAGTTTCCCGCAATAATTAACTTTCTGTTGCTCATTTCAAATATTTCCTTTCGTTTTATATTATCCACGGTACGCCGATATTGCCACATGTCCGTACAGAAAAGCGCATGACAAATCGGGCACAGAAGCGGAGCGGCGAACCGCAATAATCAAATATGACGGATCAATCCTTGTCCTCAAGGCAGGCAATTCCGGGAAGGACCTTTCCTTCGAGGAACTCGAGCGATGCGCCGCCGCCGGTGGAAATATGAGTAATGGTGTGCGCGAAGCCGAGCTTTTCGATAGCAGCAGCAGAGTCGCCGCCACCTACGATAGTCGTAGCGTCAGTGTGAGACAGCGCCTCGGCAACGGCGATGGTGCCTCTGGCCAGTGCGGGGTTCTCGGTAACGCCCATAGGTCCGTTCCATACGACAGTCTTAGCGTTCTTAACAGCCTCGGAGAACACTTTGTCGGTCTTGGGTCCGATATCGAGGCCCATCATATCGTCGGGAATCGCATCGACGTCAACGGTAACGGTTTCGATAGGAGCATTGATGGGATCGGGGAACCCGGCGGTGCATACGCAGTCGTCCGGAAGCAGGATCTTAACACCCTTCTCCTCCGCCTTCGCCATCATGTCTTTGCAGTAGTCGATCTTTGTCTCGTCAACGAGAGATTTACCGACTTTAAAGCCTTTCGCGGCAAGGAACGTGAACGCCATACCTCCGCCGATGATCAGCGTATCTGCTTTATTCAGAAGGTTCTCAATAACTTTAAGTTTATCGGCAACTTTTGCTCCGCCGAGGATGGTGACGAACGGTCTGTCAGGATTCTCAAGCGCTTTTCCCATAATGCTGATCTCTTTTTCGATGAGCATGCCGGATACTGCGGGCAGGTAGTCGGCGATGCCGGCTGTCGTAGCGTGTGCTCTGTGAGCTGTTCCGAAAGCGTCGTTTACGTAGATCTCGGCGAAGGAAGCGAGCTTGCGTGCAAACTCGGGGTCGTTTTTCTCCTCTTCTTCGTGGAAGCGGGCGTTTTCGAGCATCAGCACTTCGCCGTTTTTAAGAGCGGCAGCTTTAGCTTCGGCATCAGGTCCGATAACGTCGGCAGCCTGGATGACAGGTTTGCCGAGCAGCTGAGCGAGGCGCGCGGAAGCGGGAGCCATGGAATATTTAGGATTAAACTGTCCCTTCGGCCTTCCGAGGTGGGAAACCAGAATGGTTTTTGCGTTATGGTCAACAAGGTACTTGATGGTGGGCAGAGCGCCGACGATCCTTTTATCGTCAGTTATATTTCCCTCTGCGTCAAAAGGGACGTTGAAATCCACGCGGACAATAACTTTCTTACCGGCTACGTCGATATCCTCAACGCTCTTTTTGTTATACATACTCATTGAATGCACTCTCCTTGATATGGAATTTAAATGTTTTGTGATTTTTTCCCTGTCAAGCGAAGCATAAAATTGCCCGCAATGACAGTTTTTGCATTATACACATGATTTGCTCCAGAGTCAAGGGAAACTTCTGCTTGACATCGCGATGCTTATTGTGGTATCATCCTGCCCGGGCAAAAGAAAAAGTCCTTTTTTCGCGGGTGTAGTTCAATGGTAGAATTCCAGCTTCCCAAGCTGACTACGGGGGTTCGATTCCCCTCACCCGCTTTTTTTATTCTCATTCTGATCCGCTTAGTCTTACGGCTGTATTAAACAAAAGGAAAGCCCGGTTTCCGGGCATAACAAAAGCTCTTAACCGGAGTCGGACCGGTGACCTCATCCTTACCAAGGATGCGCTCTACCTACTGAGCTATAAGAGCAAAAAGGAACGCGCTTTTTACGTGCGCGTTCCGTATTATACAGTTGCCGGAGAACTTTGTCAACCGGAATTTTTAAAACCGATCACAGATATTTGCCATCAAACCTGCCGGTAGCAAATCTCTATCTTCCCTACAGTGCTTGCCATTAAAGCGTACTCGTCGCTCCAGCCCTGGCCGCCCGTGCAGAAGGAACCGGGACCCGTTGACCCGGGATCTACCGGGAGCTGATGGAGCGGGCCGAACAGATTTTTACGGCTCGGTACGAAAGTAACGTCAATATTTTTGCCCGCATTGACCCATTCGGTAACATCCGCCTCGTACGGATCCCAGCCGAGAACGATCTTATCCGCAGCGTTTATATCGCCGCCGGACGTGACTTTTACAAGGCTTCCGACGTATTCGGGCACGCGAAGTATAACGCGGCCGCCGGCTTCCGGCTTTTTGAGCTTCCCGAGATGGTACGTGAGCGTTCCGGTGTAGAACGGCAGATTATACTCGCACAGATTCTTGTAGCCGATCTTTGCGGGAAGCGTTGTGAGCGTGCAGCCGTCCCACGCGGCCTTTACACCGAAATCGCCGATCAGGTACGCCGCTTCGATATTGGTGGTACGCATGAAATCGGTGGTCATCGTAAGCTCGTTTTCTCCTTCGCACACGATACCGGGCGCGATCTTAAGCACCTGCAGGCAGTTATCGATCCAGAAGCCATCCTCCGCCTTATGAGAGAGCGCCTTACCGTTGAGTTTTACTTTCCAGTTTTCGGGCCGCTCTATCGCCAGTTTAAGCTCGCCTTCAGGCACTTTTTCTGCATTGAAGCGGAACCGGAGTTCGACTTTTCCGTACTTCTCAGTATAGTTCAGGCGCGCGTACCAGGGCTGGAGCATACCTCCGCCTCGGTGCTCGATACCCACCATATCTCTTACGGCCCGGTCAACGCGCAGGATTTCCTGGGCCTGCTGCCATTTTCCGCCGTTCATTCTGAATTCGGCTTTGTCGAGGACAAGTACGTTCTGCTCGCCCATGGTATATTTGAAGGAAGGTCCGGCGATCTTCGTGCTTACGGTTTCTCCCGCGGCCGGTTTCTCGGGAAGTTTCTCGCCGTCAGGCGTGAATACAAATACGTGCTCCCCGCCCGGAAGCAGATCAAATCTGATCGAATAAACGTTGCCCGAGCGCCTGTGCGCCACTTTATATCTGGAAGCGTCGGAAAGGACCCATTCCTGAGCGTTCACGCGGCCTTTAAGGAGACCGGCATTGTCCTTCACCGTGAGCGTAAGACCTTCAAGCCCTCTGCCGCCGTCGGAATTGAGCACGACTACATAAAGATTTCCGTTGGTCTCATCGAATCTCGCCTGCGCGAGCACTTTCTTTTCAACTTTTCTGCCGCACCTTACGACAATGTCTGCTGAAATGTTATCACGCACTGCGGCGGAAAGCTCTTCGCCGTCAAAAGCGACGCTGACGCACTTAGCAGCGAGTTCGGCAGGTTTTTTGGACGGTTTTGCGTCAATATATCCCGGCGCCTCTCCCGCAAACACGACCTTACCGCCGTTGTCCGCGAACTTCTTAAGCAGCTTGTAGGTGGAATTTCTCAAAGTCTCGGCGCCGCTGACTACCACGGTCCTGTAAACCGCCTTGCCCACGCGCAGCACAGTCTCTCCGTTCACCTTCTCGACTTTGGCTAAGCGGCTCATCATTTCCTCATCGCCGTAGTCAAAATCGATCTGGTTATTCGCAAGCATATAGAACAGCCTGCGGTAATGGTCTTCCAGCTTATTCACGTCAGGATCGACGCCGCTGATCCACGCCGCCCAGCCGATATGCACGCGGCTCCAGACCGATTCGATCGGATTCACGACGAGCACGTCGCACAGAGGTCTGCCCTGCTGCATGATGTAACCGAAGCGCGCGAAATACGTTTCGACCGCGTTATAATCTTTATAGTAAGTCGCCTGGTGCAGTATGCTCGCAGGATAATCGCGCTTGCTCTCGCCTTCCATCGTGTACCATGATAAGTGCGGGCAGCGGAGATTAATGCCGAAGAGCGCCTGCCAGTCTCCCACCAGTTTATGACCCTTGAAATTAAACTGCCAGCCCGTACAGCCGTACAGTTCCGAAAGGCGCCAGTCCTTGCCCAGCTGCCGGCATGAGGATTCGAGCTGTTTTGCGGCCCAGTAGCAGCGGTTCCCTGCGGAAAGAATATCGATTCCGGGATAGCCCATATGTTCGTAGAAGCGCATCAGGGACCCTTCCGGAACGGTCTGGTTCGAAAGCGAATCCTCATGAAGCACGTGGCCGGTGAAAATGATCCCGTTCTTTTCGCACCATTCGTTTATCGGAGCGGCAAAGCGCTCGAGGAAGAGCGCGTCGGCGAGGTCAACGATATCGTGTTTTACAGGTGCTATCTTATTTCCGTCTTTATAGTAATATATTTCAGGGAGGATCTCGCGTGCGCTGTATCCGTAGCGCTTTTCAAATTCTTCGAAAAGATCGTCGGTGTAGCACAGCGCGCACGTGCGCTTTCCGCCTGCGTCGCGCAGATTATCGAGCATATGACCGCGGTGAGGTTCGTCGGTGAAAATACCTTTTATCGAACGGCCGAGTCTGTCTCCGCAGCGCTTCTTGTATTCCTCGTGCGTCAGTTCAATGAAACGGTCCGTCGCCTTGCGGCTCATCGTATCGATATAAGTGGTGCCGTTGTAGTTGCTGTTAGGCGCGTCGGGGACCACGGTGAAGCGCATTACTTTATACCCTTCCTTCGGCTCCGGCTTTTCGCCCTTTTTAAGTTCGCGGTAATCGTAGATATCGAAGCCGTCGATCTTTCCGTAGAACACCGCCAGATCTTCCGGATCGGGCTCGTATCCTTCGGCGTCAAGTTCGGTAAGGACAAGCGATTTCATCCGGTACTGAGGGTCGACCGTTACTTTTCCGCCCGCGGATCCGCTCGGCCAGCGGTCTTCGTCGTAAAGCCAGGCTTCCATCCCGAGCTTTTCGCCCGCGTCGGCAACGGCGTTGATCATTTCGAACCAGTCGTCGCCGAGGTATTCCGTTATGAGTCCCGCGCGCGAGTGCATGAAATACCCGCCGAAACCCATTTCCTTGAGAACTCCTACCTGACGTATCAGTTCGTCTTTTTCAAGCTCGCCGTTCCAGGACCAGAAAGGTTTGCCGCGGTAGGCGGCTCCGGGCTCCTGAAAACCATCAATCAATTTTTTGTCGTTCATTTGCGTTTCCTCCGCTGTTCTATATATTTCAGAATCTTTTATTACTCTTTTATGTTTTGGCAAATCACATGCTGCGTCTGTAACGTCACAACGGCACGTCACAGTTTGTCCGCGATCTCCAGCAGCCTCTCATACGCACACTCGAAAACCTCGCCGTCATCGGAAAAAGACGTGAAATTGCCCCCGGTAGTTTGTTTAAGGAGCGAAAGCGCCTCTGCCTTAAGAACTTCATTGTCCGAGGCAAGTATCTGCATAAACAGATCTGCGTCCTGAAGCCCGTCGCGCGTGTTCATAAACCTTGCCGAAAGATCGAGCGTCTTTTTTCTCACGTTCGGATAAACTATCGCGCCGTCACCTTTAAACCTCGCATCCGCGTTAAACCCGTAAAGCGAATCGCCGTCGCCCCAGTAATTGAACCCCCAGTGCAGGAAGCCCTTCGCTCCGACGTCAACGCACGCCCATTCCATAAGTCTCGAGCGTATCACCGGGAGGTCAACGAATTTATTGAGCCACCACGCTTCTTCCGGGAAACAGCACGAGTAAAGCCACAGTTCTCCGCCTCGCCCGATAAGCTTCTTAAACACCTCTTGATCCTCATCGTGAACGTTTATCCTCGGCACCGCCCATTTCGCAGTCTCGCATATGACCCTCGCGCTTTCGATCATATCGAGCGGCTCCCCGGTTACTATCGAAGGCGCAGCCTCCGAAATGAGCTTGTTTGCCCACAGCCAGCCTTCCGTAGTGTGCGGCTCATCCTCGATGTGCGAGCGGAATATCTTATCCCAGCCTTTTTCTTTAAGGTGCGCTTGTATTGCCGCATAAAGCGTACGTATATAATCCTCCGCTTCAGGAGAAAACGTGTCGTAGCTCACTCCCTTACCGTCTTCGCCGATAGCGTACACTTCTTTCCCTTCGACCGATTGCATAAGTGCGTTCAACGTAAAATCGCGCGCCGCACCGCGGTCAATAAACAGATTCACAAATCTGTCGAAATAGTCCCACTTAAATACGTAAGTTCCGTCGGAAAGTCTTCTGCTTCCTGCTCCGGTAAGCAGCGGCCCCGCCTGCACACATATAGTGTTATTGCGAAGCTCGCGCATAACGTCCGCATAATGTCCGAGCGTTTTCCACCATTCTTCCGTGTACAGTTTCACGCCCGCCTTTTTCGGCAGAAGCTGGATATTGAAGAAATATTCGTGCCCGAACGCGGATGCCGAAGGAGCACTAAGAGCCGCTTTATGAACGATCAGATCGATTTTAACCTCCGCGTCTCCCCTGTCGGTTTTAACGGCAGCGACGTATCCGTATTGCCCCGGCTTAGCGTTTTCCGGCACAAAAATATCGACTCTGAACACCTGAGCACAATGCGCTTTTACGGCGGTCTTCGTCCTGCCTCCCCGAAGCTCCGTGAGTTTATCCGGATAAGCCGTCCGGTCGTTATACGCCGTATACTCCTGCCTGAAGATACGCACTTTTGAACCCGCGCGCATCGCCTTCCCGCCGTTTCTTCTGACTTCGATCTTTTCGACCGTAAAAGGTTCCAGATTTCTGACAACGATCTGCGCAGCGGCATATGAATTGCGTGCCGCATGGACGCAAATAACACCGGACGAATCTTTTCCCGGCCTTGCATTGCCGAAAACCTGCTTCGTTGATCTCTCGAGCCATATAAACATATAAACGCACCTCGCAAATGCTAATTATGTTGTGACAATGTTATCACTTTTGAAGGGCGGTTGTCAACGAAAATTGGCGCTTTCCCGCCGGAAGGCAACAGCCCCGGGAGTTTGATTCCCGAGGCTGTTTTGTATTGCAGATAGCTGGCTCACCTGTTTGAGAAATCTCTTACACGATCATGACGGTCACGGAGTAAACTTGAACTCGATGCGCACGTTTTCGAATGTGATGTAGATGTAATACGGCCCGTCGTCCCATCCCTCAAAATTCAGCCTAACGTCAGTCGTTCTCCCCTTTTCAAGGAAAACGGTTTTAGACTCGCCTGAAGCAAGGACATCTTCACTCCGCTTACACTCGAGCTCAAAATGCACCTCCTGATCGATCTCCGACGTTAACGAGAGGTATGCGTGATCGACAGGGTCGTTCTCATTTTTGAGACTTATGTCTGCACGTATAACGTCGATCGCCGATTCTGCTTCAAATACGTGATCATAATAATCTATTCCCGATTTATAATCGTACACGTGATAGTAATAATCAAACGGATAATAATCCCATGCCTTGTGCAGCGCGTCCGGCAGCAGCGAAGGCATCACAAGTTCAGTTCCCTCTCCCAGGTGGCCTGACACCTTGCATAGCACGTTCATATCGGGGCTGACGCGGTAAATGTCGTTGCCGAGCTCGATCCACATTGTTCCGGGATAGACCGGCAGTTCGCCGGAATTTTCATCCACGATCTCATCGGAGATCTTGTCAAAGAAACGGTTTGCCGACTTGGCATTTTTCAGCATACGTATGATCGAATTGGCCAGTTCGCCGGGCAATATCTCCTTGACTCCCACGCCGTCGCCGCTCGAGTTATACCGCAACAGCTTTACCGAGCCGCTGTTCTGCGTTTCGGAAGTGTAAAACGGGACAAGGCTCACGTTGATGAAATATTCGGATTCTCCCGTCCCCTCGAAATAGGTGCAGTCTTTTTTTGCGGAGATCATAGCGAAGCACGGGAGCGGATCGCCCGTATCGAGATCCGGGCGGAACTGCATTGACCCGGAAGAAACGAATTGTTTAAATTCAGCTTCGCCGAGAGCCGAGGCGATCAGTTCGAACTCGATAAAGTCTTTGTTTTCCGCGTCGTTGACCGCCCACACGTCGATACCTGCGAGTTCAGCGTCTTCACTCAGCAACAGAGTAATTTCCTTTTCGGCTTTGAGCGCGGCAAGAGTTCCTCTTTTATACGAAGCGGTCATGTTTCTCATGGTATCCTGCAAAACGACCATCGTCGGGGACGACATATCGCGGTATTCCATACCGGTGCCGTTAAACATATAATATGCTTTTGGCAGTTCCGGTCCGCCGTAGGAGCCTGTTCCGTCCATATAGGCCACCGTTACCAGATGCATATGCCGGGATAGATACTCCACGTTTGACGGATCATCGAACGGTATTGGCGTCGCATCGAACGGAACCGTATCTGTGGGAGCGGATGTGTTAATTTCCGCGGTAGGAGCAACGCTGCCGGTCGGATATTCCGTCGCCGGGGCGGCAGTCGGATCTGCAGTCGGTGTAATTGTCGGAGTCGGATCTGCGGTAGGAACGTCAGTACCGGTTCCGAAAGCAGCCGTGAAGAACGCGGCGGGGCTTACTCCGCCGATCGTCAGATTATTGCCGTCGTACACAGCTTTTCCGCCGAGACCTCTAATATTATTTATAACGATCGTATCCCCCTTGTCCGTAAAGACCTGAAGCCCCTCATTCAAAACAGACGGATATATCACTCTAACCGCTTTCAAATCCGTATCATACAAGTAGAGCGCATATCCCGCGCCGTTGTAATAACCCGATCCCGCGACCGCGAGCAGTCCCGGCTGACCGTTATTTTTGTAATCAAACGGGATTATATATCTCACCGTTCTTAAGCCGTCTCGCATGAATACTTTTTTTATCTCCCCGTCGGCATAAAGCACGTCAGCCGTGAAATTAGGGACGTCACCGTCTGCCCGCGAAACATATTCACATCTCATTACCTGCGCGATCCCTTTTATCTCTTCGGAGGATATATCCATCCAATAGGCGCCCGCAGACGTGCCGAGCAGCGTTCTTCGCAGTTTTTCCCTGAATTCAAGTTCCTCTTCCGTCGGTAAAACGGCAGGCGCTTCGAAACCCGGGATCTCGCCGCATTCGCGCTTTACGTACTCACTCCATTTCTTGAGAAATTCCGTCAGATCGGAGTCATCGTTGATCTTAAGCAGACCATAAGAATAATCTCCTGTTAACGGGATGTCATATTTGAGGATCTGCGCGTTTTTCGGATCGTTGTCCGGCGCCGCGGGGGTGGCGGAGGGTCCCGCGGGCAGTTCAGTGGTCGGAGGAAGCGTAAAGACGCCGGTGAGATCACCGTCCGTTACTATTCCGCCCTGCCGGATATCGCTCCGGTTTCTGTTTTTCAGCGTGAACGTCATTACCACAGCCGCAGTGATGACGAACAGTACCGCCGTGATAGCGACGCTTAAAGCCGGCCGCATAAAGAAATTCTCCCGCGCTTTTTTTGGCGCCGAAGGCCGTCCGGAATTGACTGTATTACCTGTTTTGGCAGTGTTTCCGACGGCAAACTCAGCACTTTCCTCTGCCATATCCGCCGGCATTTTTTTCATCATTTTTGCGATTTCCGCGTCATTCATAGTTCGACTCCCCTCGATTCAAAGAAACGTTTCAGCCCGTCGCGTGTCCTCTTCAGAGTGGTCAGCACAGTATTTTTCGGCAGGTCCATGATGCGGGCAATGTCTTCTATCGACCTTTCGTAGTAGAAGCGGGCAAAAAAGATCTTGCGCTTCTTCTGGTTGATCGACCGGAGATATTCCTCCATCAGCCGCAGCACGCGATCTCCTCCGGGGTCAATACCGTCGGCGATCATTGCCCCCGCTCTGCCCTTTCCAAGGCCCAGCGGGTCGGTCCACGGGTCGGTTACCGGTTCGGCGCCCGTACTGATATCGTCCGCACTTACGATCCCCTCTTTCGGCCTGCGCTTCTGCGCGTGCTCCTTTCTCAAAAGGTCTGTCGCAGTGTTCCGTACGATCTCGGCCAGATACTTGTCAAGCTTTTCAGGCACCGCCGGCGGTATGCTGTTCCACACCTTCAGATACACGTCGTTAAGGCACTCTTCCGTGTCGGATCCGTCATTAAGGATGCGCATAGCGATGGTGCGGCAATATTTGCCGTACTTATTGTCCAGCTCGCTTATCGCGCGCTCGTCGCGGCTGTCAAACAGCGCTATTATTTCAACGTCCTTTAAATGTCCCATATCCACCTCTTGAACGGTGCTTCGATCCGCTTCCGGGTGTCAATCCGGCCTCCGGAACGAGTTCTCTCAGCCCGTTCACTTATATAGACGCAAAGAAATCCAGAATATTCTGTTTTTAAAAAAATTTTTTATGATTTAGTTTTATGTGCTTCCTCTCGCTTATCCACATTAGCGGTTCGCCACACGGTGCTGCTGCTTCATTCAGCCTTCTCGGGTCAATGATAACACATTATACCGTTTTTAACAACGTGTGGTATAGCACGGCTCTACTCCCAAAATCGTAATATCTTTTTGCCCTTTTATTTACTTTAATGCTGTGATATAAATTTAGGAAGTACGAAATTTGGCAAATCTTGCAAAACTGGTCTTGCCATGTTTGAAGCTCCGTTTCCGGCCTGAAATTGAGCGAGCTCCGCCTGAAATGACATACCAAATTCTGAATATCAAGCTTTTGGTATGTCTCGGGCTCTGTCCCTG
>JAFWQX010000147.1 GCA_017508875.1 Clostridia bacterium
TCCTGCGCGGCGGCGGCCATGTCCTGCATGATCTCCTCCGCCGGGCGGGGCAGCCGCGTTTTGCGCGACACCTTGGACAAAAGCCGCCCGGAGTCGTCGTCCCATACGCCGGCGGCGATGTTGGTGCCGCCTAGATCGATACCGATGCGTTTCATTTTGTTCACCACTCGATGCCTTTCTCGCTGAAATAAGCGTCCAGCTGCTCCCGGCCGGCGTTGACGACCAGCTCGGTCGGGAAATCCTCCTCCCGCAGTAATTGCAGCGAACGCGGCACGGCGCCCACGGCGGTGCAGAAGTGCGCGTCCGAATCGAGCGTGACCCGCACGCCGTGCTTTTTGCACAGTTGCAGGATGGTGCGGCAGTGCGGAATGGAGGGCGCCCGGCAGGAAAAGGAGCTCTCGTTGATTTCCACGACCTTGCCGCACCGGCCGAACTCCGGGATCACCCGCTCGTAGTCGAAAGCGTATTTGTCCGTGCCGCAATGGCCGATGATATCCACCAGCGGGTTGGCCGCGACGGCCAGCCAGGCGGCGGTCATATACTCCCGGTCGCCGGGGTGCATGGTTTCGGTATGCATCGACGCGACCACGATATCCAGCATATCCAGCGTGTCGGCGGGCATGTCGATCAGGCCGTGATCGTCCAGCACGTTGGCCTCCACCCCGCGCAGCAGCCGCACGCCTTCCACCTGCTTCGGCAGGCACTTCTGGTTACGGAAATGCCAGATATGCGGCGAGTCCGGAATGGCGATACCGTGGTCGGTCATCGCGACAGCCAGCAGCCCCCGCTGCCGGGCGACGGTCAGGTTCTCGTACAGCGTGCTGTATGCGTGCGCCGAGGCACTGGTATGGGTGTGAAAATCCGCCGCGACGGCGGAAAGCTCTTTCGACATAACGATATAAAAACTCCTTAATATTTATTCCAGTCCATCGCGGCGGGCTTGACCTCGCGAGGGGCTTCCGGCTCCATGCCCAGTTGTGCCATCAGCTCCTTGGCGGCGTTGTACCCCATCTTTTTCTGGCGGTTGTTGATGGCGGCCACCTCAATGATGATGGCCAGGTTGCGCCCCGGTTTGACCGGGATGACCAGCGTGGGCACCGTGATGCCGAGGATCTCGGTATACTCGTTGGTCAGGCCCATGCGGTCGTACACCTTCTGGCTGTCCCACAGTTCCAGCTGGATGACCATGTCGATCTTCTCGGTGACCTTGACCGAGCCCATGCCGAAGATGCGGCTGGCGTTGACGATGCCCACGCCGCGCAGCTCCATAAAATGCCGGATATTGTCCGGTGCGGAGCCGACCAGCGTTTTGGAGGATACGCGCCGGATCTCCACCGCGTCGTCCGCGACCAGCCGGTGGCCGCGCTTGATCAGCTCGATCGCGGTCTCGCTTTTACCGACGCCGCTGTCCCCCGTGATGAAAATACCCTCGCCGTACACCTCGACGAATACGCCGTGCCGCGTCAGCCGGGGCGCCAGCTGCACGTTGAGGAAGGCGATGAGCGACGCCATAAAGCGGGACGTGGTGTCGTTGGTGTGCAGCAGCGCCACCTGATATTTTTCGCAGGCGGCCCGCAGCGCCGGCAAAATGTCCAGATCGCTCGTGACGACGACGGCCGGCGGATGCCGGGCGACCAGCTCGTCCAGCCGGGCGGCCCGCTGCTCCTCCGTCATGTCGTTGAGGAAGCCGTACTCGGTATTGCCGAGGATCTGGATGCGGGAGTCGTCAAAATATTCCATATAGCCGGCCAGCGGCAGACCGGGCCGGTTGACGTCGGTGCTGGAAACGAGGATCTCCTCCGCCGGCTTGGGCAGATAAACCTCTTTCAAGCCGGAATCTCCGATGATCTTGTCCAGCGTGACGGTGTAAGTCTTTTGCATGCATGTATCCTCCTACCATAATATAGCGCACAAAAAAGATTATATTCTATTTTATTATAGCGCACTTGCGCCCATAAGAAAAGAGCCTTTTTCGGAAAACCGGCAGTTTTTTTCATTTGAAAAAAGGGGTTGATTTTTTCGGGGCCATCGTTTATAATAGCATTTGCTTATAAGCCGGAATGATGGAATTGGCAGACGTGCTGGACTCAAAATCCAGTGGTGGCGACACCGTGCGGGTTCGACCCCCGCTTCCGGCACCATCCCGAAAGCCTTGTTAATCAAGGCTTTCGGGATTTTTTTGTGCTGATAGCGGAAACCCGATTTCGATATTTCCGGTCTTCCGACCTCCAAATCGACCTCGCGCTCTTATTCCGGGAAGAAACCCATGATCGCCTGCGCGGACGCCACCTTGGAATTGAAGTCAAGATGCGTGTAAATGTTGCTCGTCGTGGAAATGTCGCTGTGACCGAGCCACTCCTGAATATCCTTCAGCGCCACGCCGTTGGCGTAAAGCAGCGTCGCGCAGGAATGGCGCAGATCATGGAAGCGGATGCGGCGCATGCCGTGGCTTTCGAGAAACTCCGGGAACGCCTGCGTCAGATAGCCGGGCTTCACACGTTCGCCCATCGGATTGACGTAGATATAATCCTCGTAATCGTAGTTGTAGCAATCCCCGCAGAGTTTCTTATTCAGATCCTGCTGCTGCTTCATAAGATGCAGAAGCTTTTCAAACGGAGGCACCAACGGCAGACTACGGTTTGAAGACTGCGTCTTTGTGCGATCCTTTTCAATGATCGTGCTTTTGCCGTCGATACTCGCCTGCGTGACCGTGTGACGAATCGAGATCGTTTTGTTATCAAAGTCGATAGCGTCCCACTTCAGCCCGACCGCTTCGCCCCGTCTCAGACCGTAAAACGCCGCGAGGATCACGCCGAGTTCCAGATCGGTACCTTTGACCGCTTTGAAAAGCGCGTCAAGTTCAGCCTGGTTGTACGGCTTTGATTCAAACCTGATTTTCTTCGGGCGCTGGATTTTATCGGCAGGGTTGCTGTCGATCTGCCCGGTCTTATAAGCGTACTGAAGCGCCTTGCGGATGTTGGCGTGACGGTGGATCACCGTGTTTGCGGAAACGCCACACACCTTCATTTCATAGGTGTAGTAATCCTGAATGTGTTTGGGCGTGACGTCCTGCAAAAGCAGATTCGGAAATCTGCCGTCGAAATACGGGATGATCTTGTTTTTGACCGTCATTTCATAAGCTGCAAACGTCGTCGCTTCAACGCTCGTTTTCATCATATCAAGCCAGTCGATAAGAAAATCAGTAAACCGCACCTTGTCCGGCAGGATCGTCATACCGCTGCTTTTACAGCGAACGCGGTATTTCAATTTTTCCTCCATTTCTTCGCGGGCTTGTACGAGCATCGCCTCCGCCCGCTTTTTGTTGCCCTTTACGGGCAGTTTCGTGGAACGGGACGGCGTCTGCCGCTTCCCGTTCTCATCGATATAACTCAAGACGATATGATAATATCCGTCTTTTTCTCGCAGATGTCCTGTCGATATAAATCCTCACCAGATCGAAGCGGCCCTTTTTGCGTTCAAATCCCCCTTGTCAAAGGGTGTTATCTTTGCCGATGAAGTCGGCTTGGGAAAAACGATCGAATAATGATTTGATATACACATAATAAATGGACGGCGGCGGGGGCTGAATCCCCGCCGCCGTATTGCTTACTTGGATTTTATTTCTTCCGTACGATAGATGAATTTGACTTGACCTCCCATATCATCGCTGATGCCGGAGAAATTTCGGTAATTCTTTGATACGTCTATCGTTGCCTTCAAGCGAGTAACAATACCTTTCATATCGTTGTCCACAAGCTCAATAATCTTTTGAACGCCTTCCTCGTTGAACTTCTTCAGTCCGTCGCTTAACTGCATTGCTCCGTTTTTCAGCTGAGATACGCCGTCAACTAAAGCAGGGGCTCCGTTTTTTAACTGCAGGATACCATCGAAAAGTGTAGCGGCTCCGGCTTTGAGCTGAGCCGTGCCATCCTTAAGATCGGAGGCACCTGAAGCAAGAGAAGCGGCTCCGTCTGCGGCAGAGGCAACACCATTTGTATAAGTCAAAAGTCCGAGATAGAATGCATTGTAGCTGTCAAGAGAGGTCTTCAGAGAAATGATTGATTTTGCACCTTCAGATGCAGCCGCAAGCTTTGCTTTGACTTCATCGGAAGCCATGTTTTCGGAAATTGCCTGTTTTACCTGCAATTCAACATTATCCGCAACCGTTTTCTGAATTGCTTCGGTCTGCATCTGCGCGTCGGTGTTTGCTTTTACGGTCGCCTTGATTTCGTCACTTTCCATTTTTGCCGTGATATTGGATTCAATCAGTGCATTAACTTCATTTGTCTGCATCTGCGCTTCAATTGCAGCGGAAATGGAATTCCGCGTTTCTGCGGGAATCATTCCTGCGGAAACGGCAGCTTCGTAATCGGATTTGCTCATTCCGGCAGCGGCAACGATCACTTGCTCAGAAACCTGCTCGCGCACGGCGGCGGTCACACCTGCCGCAACCTGTTCACGAACGGCGGCGGTTACTCCGGCAGCCACTTGTTCACGAACGGCAGCCGTAACCTTTTCTACGATAAGCGGTCTGTTGTTCTCCACGGCGGCAGTGACCTGTGCGAGTGCCTGGTTATATACAGAGGTTTCGTCAAGAGAATTGATCACACCGGTCAACACTTGAGCGTAATTATCAATGGTAAGAGTGGGAACCGAAATGCCGCCGGCTTTGATCTGCGTTTCTGCGGTAGAAAGCAAGGTTTCAAAAACTTGCTTGGCTCCGCCGTTGAGCGTGTCATTGTTACCTTTCAAAGTATTAAGACCGCCAGCTAGTTCTGCAGCGCCTGCCTTCAACTGTCCTGCACCGTCATCAACGGAAACAGCACCGTCTTTCAAAACTTTCGCACCGTCAGCAAGCTGGTTGATCCCGGATACAAGCTCTTTCGATTTGTCAAGCAGTGTAGTAAGTCCGCCATAGAGTGCTGACGATCCGTCAAGCAACTGCTTCATTCCGTCGGAAAGTTCTCCTATGGAACCTGTCAGGTCGTCGACAGAATCAAGCTTTGATGTATTAAAGTTATTGAACAGTTCATTGGTGGCAAACGTAACGGTCATTCCAAAACTGAAGTCGGAAGCGTCCGCAGTGATTTCCACGTAATCGGGAATGTTAAGTTTGTCTTTGCTGATGCCGAGATTTTCCTGTAATCCGGGAAGTGCAATTCCCACGACTGCCGTGCGATCGCCGTCGATGATAATCTTACCGTTTGTTACTTCAACGTTGCGGAAATGCTCGTTATCAAGAAGCATACCCGTGAGCATCGCAAAAGGAACATAAATCTTTTCTTCTTTACCGTCGATTTTTACCATTTCATACTGTCTGTTATCGTAATCAAATCGAATGCTTACTTTGCCGGTCTTACCCGCGATCTCATCGGCGGAAACTTTCTTGCCATCGAGCGTGTAGGTGACAGTCATGCCTACGGGCAGTTCTTTTTCAATATTGCCTCGATAGTAAATATCTTTGCCTTGTGCATCCCAAACCTTTGCGTTTCCGCTGATTGTGTAGGACTCATTGCCCTTTACGTTTTCAATATCGGAAAGCCCGGTGGAATCGGTAATGGAAGCAGCGCCTAAAGCATTTTTTATCCAGTCGCTTACAATAATTTTCTGAACAGAACCGTCGGCTCCTGCCAAGACATACACAGTTTCATCTTTCGTTGAGTCTTTATCTGTATTTGCGGTGGTTGTTGCTGTGACCGCATCTTTTTTTTGCTCTTCGGTTTTATCGTTTGTCAGGGCAAACGCCGTAATGACACTCGAAAGGCATAAAACGGCGCATAAGATAATTGCCGTTATTTTGAATGATGGCTTATTCATTGATAGAGACCTCCGTTTTTATAGGTTTTTTCTTAGTCATACCGAGAGTTGTTTTACAGATGATTTTATCAAACAACATAAACAACGCCGGCAGAACGAAGATGACAAGGAGCATACTGATAATAGCTCCTCTTGCCATGAGCATACACATTGAACTGATGATTTCGATGTCCGAATAAAGTGCAACACCGAATGTTGCTGCAAACAGGCCCATACCGGAAACGATGATGGACGGAATGGACGTATAGAGGGCCGTCCAAACGGCATTTTTCTTATCTCTGCCCGCAATTCGTTCTGCTTTGTAACGTGTCGTCATCAGAATTGCATAGTCGACGGTAGCGCCGAGCTGAATCGTGCTGATACATATTGGGGTGATAAACGCCATACTCTGACCGAGATAATGCGGCAGACCGAGATTGATGAATATGCCGACTTCGATCACAGCAATCAGGATGAACGGGAGAGAGATACTCTTTTCCACGAGCAGAATGATGAGGAATATTGCGATAACTGATACAGCGGTAACGACGGCAAAATCGTGTCCCGTCGTTTCAATCATATCCTTCATACACGGGGCTTCGCCAATCAGCATGCCGTTTTCATCGTATTTTTTAAGGACAGTGTTAAGCTTGTCAATCTGCTCATTTACATCATCACTTGCTGCTCTGTATTCGGAGTTAATAAGTAACAGTTCCCACCGATCGCTTTCAAGAATGGATCTTACGCTGTCGGGCAGTATTTCTTCCGGCACGCGGGAACCTATGACCGACTCAAGCCCCAAAACATATTTTACGCCGTCGACGTTTTTCATTTCGGCCATCATATTCTTGACGGATTTTGCAGGGAGCTTGCTGTCAACAAGGATCATGTGAGTAGAAGCAATATCGAAGTCCTCACGAAGTTTGGAATTGGATATTACATAATTCATATCCTCCGGCAGGCACTCTCCCATATCGTAATACACTTCATCGTTCGCTTTGCTGTATCCGTAATAAGCGGGGGCTACGAGAATTGCAAATATGATAAGAAACACCGGGAACACCTTAACAACACCCTTCGCGAATTTCCCCATATGTGGGATAA
>JAFWQX010000148.1 GCA_017508875.1 Clostridia bacterium
TGGCACGAATTTTGGGTCTCATGCGAACCCCGGAATCGGTTCGCATTTCGGTCAAACAAAATTCTTAGCCATTCACTCGGCTTCGCTGGCGAAAAATAAGGTAGTCAAATGAGCCTTAAATCAATGGAGAATGGCAAGTGGTAAGTGGTAAGTGGTAAGTGGCAAGTTGAAAGTGGCAAGTGGTAAGTGGAACTCTGAACTCTGAACTCTTAACTCTGAACTCTTAACTCACTCTGATCTCTCCATTTGACACCGTTCTTTGGATGCGATACAATCAGGCCGAGAAAAAGCAAGGCAGTATTGCCGCCGCACAGATCAAAACACATAAAAGGACGTTGCGTTTATGGACAACATAATGAACTCCCCCGCTTATAAGGCGGCCCGGGAAAAAGCACAGGAGCTTTTGAAGAAATTGACCCTCACAGAGAAGATCGGTCAGCTTTCTCAGTTTGGAAATTCGATTTATTCGAGCGAAGAGAAAATATACGAGGATCATTTCCGGGAAGGAAAAGTCGGATCATTTCTGACATTGAGGGGCGCGGAAAAAACGAATAAGATTCAGAGCGACCTACTCGAAATGCAAAGGACTCCGATACCGGCAATATTTGCCGACGACGTTATCCACGGTTACCGTACTACGTTCCCTACCCCGATCGCGCAGTCATGCAGCTGGGACCCGGAATTGACCGAACGGTGCGACGCCGCGGCGGCTAAAGAAGCGTATGCGGCAGGGCTAAAATGGACGTTCGGACCGATGGTGGATATTGCCCGCGACCCGCGCTGGGGACGGATAATGGAAGGGTTTGGCGAAGACACATATCTGTGTTCGCAATTTGCCGCCGCTGCCGTGAGGGGTTTTCAGGACAACGGGAAGACTCCGCTGCTTGCATGTATGAAGCATTATGCCGCATACGGAGCGTGCGTCGGTGGCCGCGATTACAATACGGCTGACGTTTCGCTCGAGACTCTTCACGAAGTGTATCTGCCACCCTTCAAAGCCGGGATCGACGCCGGGGCGGCAACGGTCATGTCTGCTTTTAATGACGTGAACGGCGTTCCGGCTACGGCTAATCATTATCTGCTTACAGACGTGCTGCGCGGTCAATTCGGTTTTAAAGGATTTGTTGTCTCAGACGCAGGCGCCGTTGGAGAACTTATTGCCCACGGCTTCGCGGCAGATCCGAAAGATGCCGTATGCAAAGCGTTCAGTGCAGGCGTTGACATGATAATGGCCGGAGATATGTTCAACGACAACATCCCCGCTCTGCTGGAAGAAGGCAAATTGAAGATGGAAGATATTGACCGTTCCGTGCTGCCTATCCTCACGCTAAAATATCTGACCGGGCTCTTTGAAGAGCCGTACGTTGACCCGGACGGTGAAAAAATATTCTTCTGTGAAGAGCATCTTGCACTTGCGAGAGAGGCCGGCACGCAGTGCGCAGTGCTGCTTGAGAACAACGGTATTCTCCCGCTTAAAAATGTTAAAAGTATTGCGCTTACAGGTCCGCTTACACACCCGTGCGGTCAGGCGCATCTGCTCGGCGGCTGGTGCGGAATTGCCGATCCGTCGCGAACCGTAACGATCGAAGACGGTCTTAGGGCTGCGATCCCGGATGCAAATATAAACGTAATTCCTGGCGCCACTTTTGTGCATATGGATAAGGAAGATATCGATGCGATCGCGTCAGATGCAGCCGGCTCGGACGTCATCATTGCTGTGGTCGGAGAAGAAAACGGTATGGCAGGAGAAGCCGGTTCAAAAGCAGACCTTGATCTGTGCGGCTCTCAGGAAGACCTTATTCTGGCACTTTGCGATACGGGCAGGCCGGTTATATGCCTTGTTTCTGCAGGACGTCCGCTGGTGCTCTCAAAGATTAAGGATAAGGTCGCCGCGCTTCTGAATATATGGCAGCCGGGAACTGAAGCAGGAAACGCTGTTGCCGACTTGCTTACCGGTAAAGTGAACCCTTCCGGACATCTTACGACGACCTTCCCTTATACAGTCGGACAGGTTCCGATATATTACAATCATCCGTCTACCGGCCGCCCTGCTTCAGGACGCTGGCGTTTTGAATCAAAGTATATGGACTGCCCTATCGAGCCGCTGTATCCTTTCGGCTATGGATTATCATATACGTCTTTCGAGTATTCCGAGATCTCGCTTAGCTCAGATAGCATTGCGGCAGACGGAGAGCTGAAAGTCAGCCTTACGGTTACCAATACGGGTGATCAAGACGGCGCCGCTGTCGTGCAGCTGTACGTCAGAGATCTGGTTGCTTCCAGAGTGCGTCCGGTCAAAGAGCTTAAAGGATTCAAAAAAGTGTTTCTCGAAAAAGGCGCTTCGACACGTGTGGTGATTTCGCTTCCGGCAGCAAATCTGGCGTTCGTCAATTCAGATCTTGAATGGGTTGTCGAGCCCGGTCAATTCAAGCTTTGGATCGCTGATAATTCAGCTGACGAACGCTTCGAATTCGATTTTGAAGTGACGTAACTGCATCCTCTGTCCTTTTCGTGAAATATTTATTAAAATTTGTAATTTTTGAGCCACGAAAAGCCTACGATTCGCTCTTTTTGAGAACGTCAAATTTTTTTGCGGGAGCGCAGCGGTTTTCAGCCTCGGCCACCACCGTGACGTCCGGCCTGTTCACCGTCTGCTCACCGTAGAAAGTGCCGGCGGAGCTTCCAACGCGGAAGACGAAATCGCCGCTTTCCACGATATACCGGCTGTTTTCAGTATCGTAGCTTGCAATATCCGAAGCCTTAATAAGCACTTTCGCCTTCTGATACTGACCGGCCTTCATTGCCGACGTCTTCACAAAGCCGCAAAGCTCATAAGAAGGCTGCTCAAGCGTTGTCCCCGGCTTCGAAACGTAAAATTCGACTACTTCCCTGCCTTTTCTTTTTCCCGTGTTACGCACTACCACTTCGGCGTAGTAATTGCCCTGAGCGGTAGCTGTGACTTTAAAATTCGAATATTTAAATTCAGTATAAGAAAGCCCGTAGCCGAAAGGATACGCCACGTCTACTCCGAAAGTACTGTAATATCTGTAGCCTACGTAAATGTCATCATAATAGATCGTCTGAGACTGATTTCCCGGAAAATAATCCTTAGCCGGCGTGTCCGAATAATCTTTAGGCCAGGTCATAGTAAGTTTGCCGGACGGATTTACGTCGCCGGACAATACTTTAGCGACAGCCGTTCCCGCACCTTCACCCGGATACCCGATCATCATGATGGCGTCAACTTTTTCGCGCCACGAAACGACTTCTATCGGGTTCCCTACGTTGAGCAGCACGATCACGCGCTTTCCCTCCCTGTGGAAAGCCTCGGACGCCCTGTCGATCATTTCCGCCTCGTTGTCCGAAAGATAATAATCACCCTTGATTGCTTTATTGTCAGCGCCTTCGGTAGACATTCTGGAAATAACTATCACCGCGCAGTCTGCTTCCTTAGCGGAAAGTTCGGCGTACTCCTCGGTAAGACGCACGTCCGCATTCGGTTTTTCAGGATCATGCGGGTCGCACCACCTGAACGGATCGTTATAATAGTCGTAGCATACCAGTTTCTTTGAATTCTCGATCCCGTCGAAGATATTAACAGTCTTCTGCGGGATAACGCTGCCGGAGCCGCTGCCTCCGAACACAGTTTTATCAGCGCCGTTTCCGAAAAGTACGACACTCGTGCCTTTTTTCAGCGGAAGCGCGTCGTTTTCGTTCTGCAGAAGCACAAAAGTATCCGCGGCAACGTCGGCAGCAAGCGCAGAATGCCCGTCATAGTCAATTCCGGTATTCATCGGGTACTCATTAAATGACGCCGAATCAGCCACGACGTTCAATATATTTTCACAGCATCTGTCAAGTTCTTCTCTCGTAAGCTCGCCTTTTTCGAGCGCGGACAATATCGCTTCTTTATCGCCTGCATTTCCGGGCATATTGAGGTCATTCTGCGCTTTAACTTTGTCAACGACACTTCCTGCCGCTCCCCAGTCAGACATGACAGCCCCTCTGAAACCGAATTCGTCGCGCAATATACCTGTAAGCAGCTCCCGGTTCACCGAAGTGTGAATGCCGTTCAGGCTGTTATATGAAGACATCACCGTAAGAGGCGAAGATTTTTCAACTGCGATCCTGAACGGTCTCAGATATATCTCGCGAAGCGCACGCTCGGTCATTACGACGCTGACGCTACCGCGGTACGTTTCCTGGTCGTTTGCAGCGAAATGCTTTAAACATGCTCCCGCGCCGCTGCTTTGAACCCCGTTCACGTAAGCTGCAGCGGTCAAACCGGTAAGCAGAGGATCTTCGGAACAGTATTCAAAATTCCGGCCTCCGAGTACGTATTTCTGCATATCCATACCAGGAGCTAAGATCACGTCTATCCCTTGCGCAAGCGTGTCTTCACCGATAGCTCTTCCGACAGTTTCGACTAACTCGCGGTCCCAGGACGACGAAATATTCATTACCGAAGGGTACCAGATACCGTACGCGTACCTGATACCGGCGGGACCGTCGTTGACAGTAACTGAAGGTATGCCGTACTTCCATAAGCCTAAAGTAGCGCCGGAGGCTCCCTGCTTTTTGGGACTGTGTCCTGTGACAAGTTCTGCTTTTTCTTCGTCGGTCATAACGTTCAGAACGCATTTTACGCCGTACGGGGTCAGCTGCGGAAGTCCGTATGCTATCTTAAGCGTAATTCCTCCGTAAGAATGTCTGGCGTCTTTATAAAGCAATAGCTCTGCGCAGATCTCTCCAAGAACTTTTTCGGGTTCGCATTCAATAAATACGTCGGTCGGTTCAAGCGGCGGATCGATCGTTATACTGTTCAGTTCTTTAGAATTATCACCGAAAAGCCGTATCAAGAGCTCGCAGCCTTCAAGTTCTTTGTCGATATCGCATTTCAGATTGATGATTATTCCGTCTTTGGCTTCAGCAATACTGTAAGCCGTGATTCTTGCATCCGGTTCTTCATTAAGCGTGGCTTCGGTTTCGAACGGAGTTACCGGGAGGCCCGTGCAGGAAGAGAGTAAAAACAATGACGCCAGGGCAGCTAAAATAAGAACTACAGTAAAAAGTGTTCTAAACGAAATATGTTTTTTAAATTTGTCAAATGATTTATCTAACATAACTATCTCCTCTTGCGCCTGATAAGTATCAGCGCCGCTGCTCCGGCTGCCAGGAGCGCAACTCCGCCGGCAATGCCAGCTATTGCCCCGAGTGTCAATTTATTTCCTTTTTTATCAGTTGTTTCTCCGCTTTCACCGTTCTTCTCTCCGTCGCCGGGTTCGTCAATCGGGACAACTTCTCCGGGCGTCCTGTCTTCAGCAGGTGTCGTTTCAGCCGAAAATTCAGGGTATTCGATGACGTTACGGCTCTTCATCTGGGGCAATACGGAGGTATCGGTCAATAAAGCGTCTACAGTTTTTCCGGTTCCTTCTTGTGAAACCGAAAGTTCGCCGTTATAAGTCCCGGTCGATGCTTTGAAATTATCGACCAACACCTTCCGGCCTTCTTCCGTGCGTATACCGATGAAATAATTGCCCTTATCGAACGCACCTTTCCAAGAAAATTCGCCAAATGCCTGATCGGGTCCGTTTTCCGCTGAAACGTTTTCACTCACGAGCACGATTCCTGTATCTGCGTCTATTATTTCAAAAACAGCATTTGCACTGCCTCCTGGCGCCCCGGTTTCCGCCGCTTTTATAGAGAAACTGAACGTGACTGTGCTTTTCTTAAAATACAGCCCCTGGTACATGAACGTATTGCCCGAAACGAGTGCACAATGGTTCTGCTCATCGGCAGGATCAACTTCAAATCTGATATTGTCCCTCTCCCCCAAGCACGACCAGTTCGAGAGTCCGGATACCCAGCCTTTCTGTCCGTTCCGGCGCTCAAAATCACCGTTTTGGAAATCCGAAGCGGAAAAGATCCTGCAGTCTGAGATCAGGTTCGTCGGTTTTATCGAAAGCAGCGTGCAGCCCGACGGATATTTGTTGTTGAATATTCTGACGTCGCGCACAGGCGAATAATCGTCGGTTTCTTCGTTCGTGAACGGGCCTCCGTAGTAAGGATTATCGCACCAGGTACCGACAGACGCACCGCCGCTCAGGACGTTGTCGTAAGCGCGGACGTTATAGATCTCCTGCCTGGACAGGTCCGGATTATCCGTACCCCACGTTATGAAAGTAAGACCGTGTCCGCCGAACAGGTCGCTGTGGCAGACTTCGATATCATGTACGGAATTGTCCCTGTCCGTTTTGGCGTGCCACCAGCGAAGGCCGCGCGGATCGTTGTAGGAAGACGTCATTGTCACAGCATCGTCGTTCGAGTGCATAAAGCAGCGGTCGATCTTCACGTGATGGGTCGAGGCGCTAAGACCGAAGCCGTCGCCTGAAGCGCACGTTGCCTGATTTAGCGTTACGTCAGAAATATATACGCGGCTGCACGCGAACAGGTTAAGGTGGTAGCAATTCGCTCTGTTTATAGTGATACCGCTTATCTGAGCGTCGGTGCATTCTACGAGCGCAAGCGCGATGAGATGTATGCGGTCCTCGCAGCCTGTCCATATCGAAGAGCCGTTAATTCCGTCTTCGCACTCTGAGCCCTGGTCGTTCAGCCTGAGCTTCCCTTTTCCGGTAATCTTGATATTGTGCGCCTGAGCAGCCATAACGAGCGGATAGTTGTGGCATAGACCGGCATGTGTCCAGTTCACGCCCGGTATCGAAACGTCGTGGCCTCTGGCAGGTTCGTACGGATAATCCGATACTCTGGGCGACTGCCACAGCACCGCGCCGGCGTCAATATAAAGCCACACGTTGCTCTTTACGTTCAGGGTGGTGACAATATATCTCTTCCCGTATTCCGTGCTGGCGCCGGGGATAATAACGCGTCCTCCGCCCGCGCTGCTGACGTCGTCAATAGCCTTTTGGATCGCCGCCGTGTCGTTCGTGAATCCGTCGCCTTTCGCGCTGTACGGGCTGTCCGTTACTTTCACGTCAAGGTTCATCGGAATCTCGAAGTGGTAAGGATTTTCGGACAGGTCGTAATAATTTTCGATAGTGAACCAGGGCGAAACGAATTTACCTCCGGCCTCTGCGAAGAAATGTGACGACAGTCTGGTCATTTTCTTGTTCATCAGCGGGAAAGTGACCGTAAACTCCTGCCCGTCCGCCTCTGCCTCGGCGATCTTTTTCATCCCCGACTTCGCAAAATTGTAATTTGTTATCGAAGTTTCGTAGATCTTAACAGTTTCTCCGGCAAATTCCGGGTCAAGCGTTCCTTTTACCGTCACGTTATTACCGTCTGTGGTGCATGAAATAACCTTACCGGCATAATCGTAGATCTTTTCCTCGCGTTCAAACGTGATGGCGTCAATATACGCCGTGCCTTCTTTTGCGTCAACGGCTTCGAGCCTGAATCCGCGGAGATATCCCGATGCCCCTTTTACGTCTGAAATATTGAAATAGTACGTAAAATATCCGGACCGGGGCAATATCTCAAATTCTTTCGAACGTGAATCGTCATATTCATTGTCCGCGTCCGTCACGAACCACAGCCTGACTTTTGTCGCATCCGAATCATTTTTCATTCGCACGCAGAATGTATTGCGCAGCGGCATTTTCATCGAATATCTGTCGCCTGGTGCCGTGTCAAGGTAGGGTGACGTGATAGAGCCGGAGACCGGCCATACGTACTGTCCTTCCTCCGCGCATGCGCGTTTAGCGTCTTTGGCGGCAATATCGTCCGTGATTCCGTCTTTTGCGTTCCACGTAAACATTTTCGACGCATCTTTTGAGTCGAATTCAAAATCGAGTTGAAGTACGTATAATTCGATATTTGAGAATGCTATATTTTTAACCTCCGGCTGCGAATTATAACCCTGTATGTAGAAATAACCCTTATCCATCGAGCATTCCGACGTGTTTTTGCATTCCGCGACGAGTTCGTCGTTTATGTACCAGCGAAGCAGTCCCGGCGCGGTAATGACCTTAAAGTGGTACCATTCGCCTTTTTTCAGAGTGAATGCAGCGCTGGAAGTTTTAATTGCCTCAGTAGGCTTGATGCGCCGTATCCGCAGGAAATTATTGACGGTATTTAGTTCAAAGAAATATTCCGTATCGCCGCACGTGTAGCACAGTCCGACGTTCCCGTCAACGGTTCCGTATTTATCCAGCGCCCTTATATCGTATTCAATGCAATTGTATGAAAGCGGCTTTTTTGTCTTAATGCCGCTCAAAAAGTTTTTCTCAGGGGCGGTGTATGTTGCGTCAACGCCGCTGCTGCTGACGTTCCACGAACCTGCGTCCCACTCGACTTTTTCTTCCGCATGGACGTTAAAAGCGCCCAGCGCCGCAGCTGTAATCGCCCCGGCAACAATTGTTCCTGCTACCGCCGCCAATAACACTTTAGACATACAAAAAGCCCCCCAAAATTACCCTTAACTCTGAACTCTTAACTCTGAACTCTTAACTCTGAACTCTTAACTCTTAACTCTGAACTCTTAACTCTTAACCTGGCATCCGCTTCGTGCTTACTCGTTGCCCGTTCTCGGCATCGTACACGGCATTGTCATACCCTCGCCGTTCTCATCCGGGAAAGGAGTCAGATCGTCGTTCTCCCATTTAACGCGCTCCTCTTCCTTGCTGAAATCAGGAATTGCCATATTCTCGCCGTGATTGAGGCTGGACCGAAGACCAAGAATAGCCGTCGCTGACATTGCCACTCCTTTATATACGTCAAAAAACGGCGTCACGTCACGCAGGAAATATTCCTTCATATTCTCAACGATCCAGAAATCACCGCCTCCGTGACCTGCCTTGAGCGCCTCTTCGGCACGTTTTCCGAACCTGGCCGGATCGGGGCGATAGACGGTGATGCACTCCGGCACGTCGTCCGGTTTTGTAAAGCCGTGATAATAAAGCCTTACGTTTTCTCCGAATCCCGTACCGCCTTCTGCTCCTCCAACGTCACCGCATACTCTGTAGCGGCTGTAATCCGATGCCATAGCGGTGCAGCCGGTGAAGCGCGCGATCATCCCGCCTTCCATCTCGCAGAACATCATTCCGACGCCGTCGTAAACGCTTCTGAAATCTTTTACCTGTTCGTAGATATACGGTGAGAACACGCTGCGTCCCGAAACATATTTAGGCATTTTTCCGGTCATATACATGAGCGGCCCCATCGCGTGCGTGACGTAATACGTGCGAGGAAGCCAGGCCCTCCAGTGATATCTTCCGGGAGAAAGCATTTTAAGATCCGATACAGGTGCGGAATGGTTGTATTCGCCTTCAGCGTACAGGATCGTACCGAGTCTGCCTTCGCGGCAAAGCCTCGCCATCTCCATATTTGACAGCGAAAACGGATAATTTTCCGCGATCATATATTTGCGGCCTGTACGTTCTACAGCTCTTACAAGGTCAACACACTCTTTCATTGTCCCGGCAGAAGTGCATTCGCTCACAACGTCCATTCCCGCTTCCATCGCTTTAATTGCGTATGGCGCGTGCTGGTGGAAATAATTGCAGAGAAAGACCGCGTTCATTCCGCGCTTTTTGCCGCCGTTTAGGAATTCGTCGAAGTCCGTATAGCGATCTACAGATTCAGGTAGATCGACAGAGTTAAGCGTCTCTTTATGACGGTCACAAACCGCCACGAGCTCGATCTCCTCGTCGCGCATCATAAGGTCAATATAACTGTTGCCCCTCCATGCGCCCAGCATTCCGATGCGTATCTTATCCATATTACGTTTCCTCCGTATAATTGGCCCTCCGGAAGCGCCTGACATATCGTTCATACCGCCGGACGTCAATTTATTGTGCTTAAATTATAAGCCAAACGCTCAGGAAATTCAATTAAGACCTTGTTGAATTATTAAATTCTTTTTACGAATTCTTTATACGAAATCTTTTTGCCCGATCTTTATGACTGAGTTTTTGGAAGCTCAGGCATGATCAGCCGAAATCGAACGCGGCTGAAAGCAGCGATGAAATATTTCTTTCCGCAATTATGAATACGGTGCAATCAGGCTGATCTGATCCGATATAGCTGAGATCATAAGGCATATTGCCGCGCAGATAGTGTACTTTTTCAAACTGCGAAGACAGGAGCGGAACGAGTTCGGAGCCGAAAGAATCGCGGTAAACGAGAAGTTTCCCGCCTTTTGCACCTTCACATCGAGTTTCGATATCAAGATCCATCATAGAAACAGGAGGTTCGTTATACACGAATCCTGCTGCTTCGGCGTAATGATATGAATTATCTGAGATGCCTGGAACGCCTTTTGTTTTAATCGCAGCTGCCGGGAAAAGCAGTTTGTAAAGATCTCCGCCTGTGAATTCGCGTGAATCAGCGAAGCTGTCTGCATATCTGAAACTGTTCTCAGGAGCAAATGAATCGATTATATAATCGGCAATTACCGCCGCTCCTTTTGCGTTCCAGTGTGTGTCAGTTTTATAGTATAGCGACTCATTTTCATATTTAGTGGTCGTCAATAATTCGCGCGCGTCGGGAGCATTTACGCCGAGTGTTTCGAGTGACTCCAGCAGTCTGCCGAAATTCGTGTTATTTGAATTTTTATAATGTTTCGGCATATGTTCCGGATATATCGAATTTTTGTTCGGGGCAATGATAAAACAGAATTCCGAGCCGTTTTTTTCGCAATGATCACTTATGTTTTTGAGTTTGCGGGCAATGATTTCTATCTCTTCATCGGACAGCGGCCCTGCCCCAGTATAATCGTCAAGAGTTTCAGCGAAAAAGAGACAGCCGTCGTTGCCGGCAATAACTTTTTCGTTTCCCGATACTCCGAAAGCGGTATACAACACGTAATCTTTAAGCGACGCCGCTTCCTGAACGTACGCAGCCTTTCCGTCTGTTACTTTAAGACCTCTTTTGAAGATCTGCGCCGCTCCGGATACAGAAACGATCGCAAAGAACAGCGCTATTAATACTATGCTGATGATCTTAACGGCTCTTCGCATCTAACGTGTTGACCTCCTTCCCCGAAACGTTGTCCGTGCCGCTTACGCGCTTAAATTATATAACAAAAGTCGCGCGCTGACAACGCAAATCATCGCTTGCCCGCCCTTTCTCTTTTCTTATGCAGTGCCTTTACCCTGTCCTGCGGCGCCGTCCTGACCTATTGTCCGAATCCCTTTTTGGTGGTATAATTATGTCAATCGATCATTATTATTCAGGAGCCGCATATGAAAGCCGGAAAAGATGTAACAAAAGATAACAGGGTCAATGCTGAGAGAGCGCTCTCACCGTCGCTGCCACCTGCCGGTTCGCATATTCATTTCATCGGTATAGGCGGTTCGAGCATGAGCGGTCTTGCGCTTATAGTTAAGCATTACGGCTACGTAGTAAGCGGTTCCGACAGAGAAGAAAGTTCTGCCACACAGAATCTCAGGAACGCGGGAATCGACGTTATTATAGGGCAGAAAGCTTCGAATATCACTCCTGATATCGACCTTGTTATTTATACCGTAGCAGTGAGCCAGGATAATCCCGAGCTTCGCGAAGTTATCGATAAAAACATCCCGTACGTTGAACGGGGTCGTTTCCTCGGTATGATCTCTCGCAGGTACA
>JAFWQX010000018.1 GCA_017508875.1 Clostridia bacterium
GGAACTTTGAGTGCCGCCACATACGCAGTAACAGAGAAGGTGGCATACGGGCGTGATCCGTCATTAGGAGAAACACTAAAAGTTGGTCTTATAAGCGGTGTCACCGCAGGTGTAACGCAGTATGTAGGTCAAGAACTTGGACTTATACAGTGCTTCATTGCCGGCACAATTGTCGCGGCGAAAGAGGGACCAAAGAAGATTGAAGACATACAGCCGGGCGACCTTGTCTGGGCAACGGATCCTGATACGGGAGAAACGGAGCTGAAGGAAGTCAAGCAGCTTTTCCGCAACGAGACTGACGAGTGGATCCACATCACAGTCAACGAAGAAGAAATAGTCTGCACGCCAAATCATCCGTTCTGGGTGCCAGTGAAAGGCTGGACTAAGGCATGCCATTTGCGTGCCGGTGACAGGTTGCAACTGCTGAACGGCGAATACGTCGTTGTAGAACAGATCCAACATGAATTGCTTGAGCGTCCGGAGACAACGTATAACTTTGAGGTTGAAGGTCTTCACACATACTTCGTGGGTGAGAGCGGAGTGCTGGTGCATAATAAATGTTCTGACATGCAAAGAGGGCTCGCTCGCCAGCACGAAGCCAAAATGACAAATACGACAGCAATTAAATGCTCAAACGGGAATAAGCGAATTCCAGATTATTTGGATACTGATAATGGTGTTCTAGGTGAAGCAAAAAGCGTAAAGTACTTAACGAAATCATCGCAATTAACAGATATGTTTTCGTATGGTCACGATAACGGCTATAAGATGTTCTTGAAAGTAGAGAAATGGACTACCATATCGAAACCTCTAAAATCGTTTCTCTCGGAAATGGGGGTTAGTATAAATGTTTTTTGATGAATTAGATACTACTTATGTTAGATCCAAGGAAGAAGTTTTTAGTATAATGGGAAATTACTATGGAAACGCATATTATAGAGCGGCAATAAGACAAGGATTCACAAAAAAAGAACTTACCACTTTGAAGAAAATGTTAGATGAAATTAATAGTCTGGGTTATAATTTTTCAAATCTTCACAAATTGACTTACGAAGCAGATTTGCGCTTTGTGCCTATTTTATTAAAATACTATAATGCAATGGAAAAAAAAGAAGGAATCTTGCAAGCATTATCTCATAAAGAGTATTATGCGTACACACCTGCCATCATAGAAATGTATTGTAATGAAAAAAATGCAATGATAAGATTTGCTATAAGTTCAACTTTATTTGTGATAAGGAACAAAAAATATGTTGGTTTATATCTAAAAATAGCAAACATGGAAGATTATATTGGAGATGATATGATTTCAGTAATTCTCTGCAAGTATCGAATAAAAGAGTTTTCAAGTCGGTTTATTGATCTATACAATATGAATCCTGATGCAGTATCTTGGAATATGGCAAATTATGGATATTTGCTTAATGACAGAAGAATACTCCCAATACTTGAAGATTTGGCGAAATCTAGCAGAAAAGATATTAGTCTTGAAGCCAAAAAGCATCTCAGAAGCTATTTGGACTGATATGAAGTGTGGTAGGAAAGCATTAGTGACATTGATTGTTTTTAGGCCTTTTGTTTAAGCTTTTATAATGGGGGATAATACATGATCGTCTTTCGCTTCTGTAATCTCTGTAATCGCTTTAGTCTTTAGTCTCCTTGATACAAACGGCTCATTTTTACTTGCCACCGCCTCCCGTTTCGTGCTATAATGCAATATGTCGGTTTATCCCATATCGGAACCCGGCTTTTACTCCAATTTGCGCAAGAAAAAAGGAGCGTTGAAAAATGGTATACAGAGCTGCGGCGGCGACCTGCCCCGGCAAAAAGAAAAGCTATAACAGCAACAACTTCTACCTTAATTCAAAATACATAACTGAGGAATATTGCTCTTCTCAGATCCTGCTTACCCAGAAAAAAGACCAGAAAGGCCTTCAGATCTACGCGGTAAGCGAAGGATACGGCGCCGATCTTTATCAGGACGAAGCGTCACTCATTGCCGTGAAAAATCTGTTCAAATATCACAGCAAAAAAGTTGACGAACTCACCTCGATGAGGCAGACGGGGCAGTCGACGGCAAACGTTGACCTCGCCGCTTTCGTGAGCGCTTACATCCAGTCTACGAATAATGCCGTAAAGGCGAGGGTGAACGCAGTAGGCGAGAAGGCCAGAAATCTTCAGTCCACGCTCGCACTGGTGTGCATTAAAGGAAGAAAGATCGTCACCGCGAACCTCGGCGATACGAGGATCTATCATTATCGCGCAGGCGTTCTCAGACAGATCTCCGAGGATCATACCCAGGCCCAGAAGATGGTCGATCTTAACCTCCTTACGCCTGAACGCGCGGCCGCCCATCCGAAGCGCCACAAACTTACGCAGTATTTCGGCGTACATAATTCTGAAAATCCGCTCGCTCCTGCGATTTTTGAAATGAAATCGGAGCCCGGAGACGTATTCCTTATCTGCAGCAGGGCATTTTATGAAAATATAACGCACGACGAGATGCAGAGCGCTGTAAGAAGCTGCGAGACCGTGGCCGAGATAGTTGACAAACTCATGTCTACGGTCGCAGAAGGCGGTTTTTCCGACGATACGACGCTCGTCGCAATCCAGGCGCTTAATACCGATGAGCTCGAAGCAGCGGGTGTCGCGGGCAAGGCTTCAGCTGCAGCCGGCGCAGCAGCAGGCGCAGCAGCAGATGCGGCAGCGGGTGCGGTCGCGGCCGGAGCTGCACAGGCAGTTTCTGCGGTCAACGAAGTTAAAGATGCGGCGGAAGCGCGTGCTGACGAGGCGGCGGACAATGCAGCTGAAGCGGCAGACGGTGTTTCCGGCGCCGCCGATGAAATAGCTGACGCTTCCCGTCAGGCGGCTGACGATATAAGAGAAACTGCGGGCAATGCCGCAGAAGACGCTGAGGCTCGTGCTGAGCGCGCTGCTGAAGAAGCAAAGGAAGAAGCATCCGCTTCTGCGGCGGGAGCGGCAGCTGCTGCAGCCGCAGGCGCCGCGGCTGCCGGTATCGCCGCCAGCGGAGCGGCACGCAACGCGGCTGCTGAAGCCAGAGCGGCATCGGACGATATGTTTGAAAACTTTAACGATATTGACCGCGACCGCGGCGCAGGACGCAACGCAGCCGCGAACAACGGCGCAGGACGCGACGCAGCCGCGAACAACGCCGACAGCTTCTTTGACTTCTCGTTTGACGAAAGCGCGAACGACGACGACGTGAAAGTTGCCGACAGACCGAGCGCACGCCACGAAAAACTTACCGAAGACGACCTCGAAGAAATGTTTGCCGGAATCGACCGCGGTGTTGAGAACGACAACGTTCCTCCGGTCAGAGCCGATTCGAGCGTAAGGCGCACCGCCGCACGCACCGACGCGGCGTCAAGGGCGGCCAGTACCCGCAGCACCGATAAGAGCAGCCTGTTCGTACATGACGAGAGCGGCGAAAATGAGACGCTCGATCCGAATGATGAGATCGAGAAAAAGAAGAGCGGCGGATTCATCGGACGCATAAAGGCGTTCCTCGGGATCGGCGGAGGAGACGGAAACGATTCCCAGATCTGGCCCGCTGTTGTCGTATTCCTGCTTTGCATCGTGATCATAATCCTGTTCGTAGTGCTCGGCGTAAAATTCTACAAGAATTCGAAGAATAAGAACAATACGCCTACTCTGGCGCCTATTATTTCCACCTCTACGCCCGAAAACGGAGAAGCTACCCCCGTACCTACGGAAGAACCGGCTGTGACGCCTATAGAGTCTGCCACCGACGTTCCTACTGCTACCGCGGACGTTCCTACCGAGGCTACGCCTGTTCCCGCGACGGCCACGCCTACGACAGTTCCCGCTACGGACGTTCCTGCTACTGCTACTCCTACTAATGGCGTGACGCCTGTTCCGACTGAAGTACCCACCGAAGTACCGACTGAAGTACCCACCGAGGTCCCGACTGAAGTACCCGTAACTGTCACCGGAATTGCCGCCGTCACTGACTCGGTGAAAAAAGAATATAACGTCGGCGAAGAACTTGACGTGACCGGACTGACCATTAAAGTGACGAAGTCCGACGGCTCTGAAGAGACCGTTGACGCCACGGCGGATATGGTAACAGGCTTCGACAGCTCTGCCGCCGGCACCGTGACACTTACCGTAACCTACGAAGGATTTACCGATACGTTCGACGTCGAAGTCGTTGACAATACTCCTGCGGTCGAGATCACCGGTATTTCTGTGAACACAGACGGTGTGAAGAAAGAGTACAACGTCGGTGACGAGCTTGACGTTTCCGGATTAACGATCACCGTGAAGAAATCTGACGACAGCGAAGAAACCGTAGACGCGACCGCGGATATGGTAACAGGCTTCGACAGCTCCGCCGCCGGCACCGTGACGCTGACCGTGACCTACGAAGGATTTACCGACACGTTTGACGTCGAGATCCTGGAGACCACGCCTCCCGAAGCCGAGATCACCGGAATCGCGCTCAATACCGATTCCGTAAAGAAATCGTATAACGTAGGCGACGAGCTGGACGTCTCAGGGCTCAAAATAACGGTTAAAAAATCTGACGATACCGAAGAAACCGTAGACGCGACCGCGGATATGGTGAGCGGATTTGACAGTTCCGCAGCCGGAACAAAGACGCTGACAGTCACTTACGAAGGCTTCACGGCGACGTACGAGATCGAGGTCGTCGATAATTCGGGCGGCGATAATCCTGATAACCCGGATAACCCGGTTGATCCTGAAAATCCGGATAACCCGGAGAATCCGTGACGATCTGAGCCACGGGATACGAAAGCGGATCTGATGCCGGAAACGGCAGAAAAAATTGACCTATACAACGGTGAAACAAGAATCATCACTTGTTTCACCTGTTTTTAATCTAGCAATACGGAAGAACGGTATTGACCGAGAACAATAAGCGGCTAAGTCCGCTGAAGAGAGGGATCGTACAATGGAAGACAAATGTTGCTGCTGCCGGAAAGAGGGCAGTGATCTCAGCCTCCTGGAGCCTGTGCTGAAAGAGTATGCCGACGTGCCCGGCAGCCTTATTACCATACTTCAGCACGCACAGGAAATTTACGGCTATCTGCCCGTGGACGTAATGTGGCACGTAGCTGAACGCACGGGAGTAAAACCTGCGAAGGTACTTGGCGTCGCCACGTTCTATACTCAGTTCAGATTAAAACCCGTGGGCAAGTATCTGATAATGCTCTGCCAGGGAACTGCATGCCACGTAAACGGCTCGGAACTTGTCCTCGCGGCAGTGAAAGACGAGCTCAATATCGAAGACGGAGGCACCACCGAAGACGGACTGTTCTCGCTGAAAACAGTTGCCTGCCTCGGCTGCTGCAGCCTGTCGCCTGTAATGATGATAAATGAAGAAACTTACGGTACGCTCACGCCCGAGAAGGCCGTGAAGATCATCCGGGAACTGCGGGGTGCTGCAAATGAGTAAGTACGTTATTAAAGTAGGCGAAGGCAGCTGCGGAATGGCCGCGGGCGCCGGAAAAGTGTACGCCGCGCTCGAGCGCGAACTGAATGAAAAGCAGTGCGGAGAAGCGGCAAGGCTTACGATCACAGGCTGCATAGGTATGTGTTATTTAGAGCCGATCGTTGACGTATACGTAAACAGCGGCAAGGACAATTCCGGCCGCACACATAAAATGTATTGCCGCACCGACGCGAAATTTGCCGCGCTGCTTGCTGAAGCGATCGCAAACGACAGCATTGACAACGACGCTCTTTCGAAGTACGAGCCTGCGGAAGAGGATAAACAGTTCCTCGAGAAGCAGACGAGGATCGCGCTCCGCCACTGCGGCCGGATCAATCCCGAAAGCATCGAAGAATACGTTGACGCCGACGGATATAAAGCGCTGAAAAAAGTACTGCTCGGCATGAAGCCCGAGGAAGTAATCGACACGATAAAAGTATCGGGGCTTGCAGGCAGAGGCGGCGCGGGATTCCCGACGTGGTTCAAGTGGAACGCGGCAAGGGAAGCGAAGAGCGAGACCGGGAACAAGTACCTGATCTGCAACGCGGACGAGGGCGATCCCGGCGCGTTTATGGACCGTGCGGTCATCGAGAGCGACCCGCATAATCTGATCGAAGGCATGCTGATCGGCGCGTACGCGATAGGCGCGACAGAAGCCGTAGTATACGTAAGAGCCGAATACCCGCTGGCGATCATCAGATTGAAAAAAGCCATCGCACAGGCGGAAGAAGCAGGATTTTTAGGCGAGAACATTCTGGGCTCCGGTTTTTCCTGCCGCCTTCGCATAAAAGCAGGCGCAGGCGCGTTCGTGTGCGGCGAGGAAACGGCACTCATCGAATCGCTCGAAGGACAGAGAGGTATGCCCAGACTGAAGCCTCCGTTCCCCGCGCAGAAAGGCTACTGGCAGCAGCCGTCTAATATCAACAACGTCGAAACTTTCGCCAACGTGCCGTGGATACTCCTTAACGGCGGCGAGGCATTCGCGGCGCTGGGCACCGAAGACAGCAAGGGCACTAAAGTGTTCGCGCTCACCGGAAAGATCCGCCGCGGCGGACTCGTAGAGATACCTATGGGAAAGACGCTGCGTGACGTTATTTTCGACATCGGCGGCGGGATCCGCGACGGGCGGGAGTTCAAGGCGGTACAGATGGGCGGCCCGTCCGGAGGCTGCATACCGAAAGAACTGCTGGACACCGTGATCGACTATAAAAAATTGTCCGCGACCGGAGCGATAATGGGTTCCGGCGGCATGGTGGTAATGGACGACTCTACGTGCATGGTCGAAATGGCCAGATTCTTCCTTGACTTCACAACGAAAGAATCGTGCGGAAAATGCATACATTGCCGCCTGGGCACGAAGCGCATGCTCGAGATCCTCACACGGATCGTTAACGGCGAAGGCCGCGAAGGAGACGTGGAGCTGCTCGAAGAACTCTGCCGGACCATCAAAGACGGCGCGCTTTGCGGACTCGGGCAGACCGCGCCGAACCCGGTGCTCACGACTATACGTTATTTCAGAAACGAATACGACGCACATATCAAAGAAAAACGCTGCCCGGCACACGCGTGCAAAGCGCTGGTCAGGTACGCGATCGATCCGGAAAAATGCCGCGGCTGTACGGCGTGCGCAAGAAAGTGCCCGACCGGAGCAATCAGCGGGAAGGTCAGGGAACCTCACGCTATCGACACGGAAAAATGCATCAGATGCGGCAGCTGCTACGACACTTGCCGCTTCGGCGCAGTAGTAAAAGAATGAGCAGGGAGGCGTTTTAAATGAGTATTGAATTCAAGATCAACGATATTACAGTAAGCGCCGAACCCGGCGAAATGATCGTCAACGTGGCCGCGCGCTACGGGATCGAGATCCCTACGCTCTGCCACGATCCTAAAATCAAGTCGTACGGCGCGTGCGGCATGTGTGTAATCGAGGCGAAGGGCGGCGGAAAACTTCTGCGCTCCTGTTCGACCGAGGTCAACGCACGTACCGAGGGCATGGAGTATTATACTGACACGCCCAGAACGATCCAGGCCCGGAAGCTCGCGCTCGAGCTGCTGATGTCCGACCACACCGGCGACTGCCGCCCGCCTTGTATGGAGGCCTGCCCGGCAGAAACGGACTGCCAGGGCTACGTGGGACTGATCGCAAACGAAAGATACGATGAAGCGTACAGATTGATAAAGGATAAGATCCCGCTGCCCGCTTCGATCGGACGCGTATGTCCGCATCCGTGCGAGAAAAAATGCCGTCGCGGCAGCCTGGACAAACCCGTATCTATTGCCGCGCTCAAACGTTTTGCCGGAGATAAAAAACTTGCCTCAATAACCGCCGCAACAGTTAAATATATGCCAGAACGCGGCTACACCGGTAAAAAAGTTGCCGTCATTGGCGGAGGCCCTGCCGGACTTACCGCAGCGGCTGTGCTCGCCGGAAAAGATCACGGCGTGACCGTATTCGAGGCAATGCCCGAAGCCGGCGGAATGCTGCGCTACGGCATCCCTGAATACCGCCTGCCCAAAGACGTGCTGAGAGCCGAAATAGAAAAGCTCGAGGATGAAGGCGTTAAGATCCGTACAGGCGTGCGTATCGGAAAAGATATCACGTTTGAAGAACTGCGCTTGGAATACGATGCCGTAATCATCGCAATAGGCGCGTGGGTCAGCAGCAAGATGCGCGTGCCCGGCGAAGAACTTAAAGGCGTAGTAGGCGGAATAGATTTCCTGCGCGAAGTCGCCCTCGGCGGAAGACCGGAGATCGGGAAGAAAGTCGCGATATGCGGCGGCGGAAACACTGCTATGGACGCGTGCAGGACCGCGGTCAGGCTCGGAGCTGAGAAAGTATACACGATCTACCGCAGAACGCGTGCGGAAATGCCCGCCGAGCAGGTAGAGATCACGGAAGCCGAGGAAGAGGGCGTGGAATTCAAATTCCTGTGCAACCCCGCGGAACTCATTGCCGGAGAAGACGGACGCGTTAAGACGGTAAAGGCCCAGATAATGGAACTGGGAGAGCCGGACGCCTCCGGAAGACGTTCCCCGGTGCCGGTAGAAGGCGCGTTCGAATATATCGACGTTGACACCGTAATAATGGCGATCGGGCAGGGCGTTGACCCGGCCGGACTGGACGGAGTGGAACTCACGCGAAAGAATACCGTTGTCGCAGACGAAGATACGTTCGAGACGAACCTGCCGGGCGTGTTTGCGTGCGGAGACGTTACGAATAAGGGCCCCGGAATCGCCGTGGCAGCGATCGCCGAAGCGCAGAAAGCCGCGAAAGCTGTAGACGAATACCTCAAGAACGGTACGGTGGATAAAGCTGCCGCCGCGAGAAAACCGTTCAGATCTCACCGCGAACTCAGCGACGAAAAGATAAAAGAGCTCTATGCCCACCGCCTTGAAGAACCTTCTGAACGCATAAAAATGGCGGAAGATGCTCCCGAGGTAAGGCGCGGCACGTTCACGGAATTCGCAAAAGGATATACGGAGGAAGAAGCGAAGACGGAGGCAATACGCTGCCTGGAGTGCGGCTGTATGGATTATTTCGAGTGCAAACTCGCAAAATATGCCGGACAATACGACATCCATCCTGAACGCCTTTACGGCTTCCGCCACGACCGTAATTTGAGGCTCGAGAGCGAATATTTCATCCGCGACACGGACAAATGCATCCTGTGCGGCCTGTGCGCAAGAGCCTGCGAGCAGATCACCGGTAAAACGATACTCGGCCTCGTCGGACGCGGCTTCGACACGGTCGTGCAGCCCGAGATGGGACTGCCGCTGTCGGAAACGGACTGCCTGTCGTGCGGCCTGTGCGTGAGCGTCTGCCCGACCGGAGCGCTCACCGAAAAGCAGCAGCTTAAAAAGCAGGTGCCCGTAAAAGAACGCATTGAAAAGAAAACTTGCCGCATGTGCCCCGCCGGCTGCCATATAAGAGTAGCGACCTGCGGAGGCGCGTTGACAAGGGTGCTTCCCGAAGAAGGCGCTGACGGCCACGTCCTGTGCGCTCTCGGACGGTTTGAACAGCCGAAATATATGACCACGGACATCGACCGCGAGTTTAACAATGCTTTTGCTGAAGCGTCGCCTTTTACGGGAGTGCTCGTATCGCCTATGGTGCGCTGGAGCACGATCGAAGCGATAGATATCATATTCCAGCAGTATAATATGAGCGGATTTGTTGCCGCGGAAGAAACGGTAAAAGTTCCAGAGGCGTTTGAAGAGAGCCGCAGATTTGCTATAAGACATAATTTCGGCGAAGGAACTCCGGAAGCGGAAAAGTTTATTGCCGATAATACTTACGGATCCACTTCGCAGATGCTGAAAGATGCGGGCATCAACGTGATCTGCGCCGAACAGAAAGAGATGCTTTTGAACGGACAGATTAAAACTCTGATCGCGATCGGCGTAAGAAATCTGCCCGAAACAGCACCGGACGTAAAGGTGATACGCATCAAAGCGCCGATGTAAATATAGCGCGAAGGCATCTTAAAACAACAGGACCGGGAGGTGACAAAGGCCATGATGAAAAACATATCGACACACGCCAAAGGCATGAGAACGTGCCTGCTTAGCTACCTTATGGCCCTTGTCATCGCCTGGGCCGCATATCCGCTGATAATAATAGTACTGATCGGATATATTGACCCCGACATCAGCCTGAGCATCTGGTCGCTGATCGTAACGATAGTTTACGTGACGGTCTGTTACCAGCTTATGCACTCTTTCGGCGAAAAAGACAGGCAGCCGTACGATCACGCGCGGTACGGGCTGAAAGGGCTCGTATGCGCGGCGCTCGCGTACGCCGTTGTCACCGCGGCCGGCTTCCTGGTAATATTTATTGCCAACAAATACGTTATTGTACACCATCCGAAATTTGTTATCGAAACGCTTAACGGCTACCTGCGCCTCGCCGTATACATGCCTTTCTACTGGCTTATGCGGCTCCTGGAAGGGCCGAAGGGCGAAATATGCCCCGTTCCGTCGGTCACGTGGCTGCGCGCCGTCATAGGCGGCCTCGTCATGATACCGTCGTCCGCGTTCGGGTACTGGATGGGATTTACGGGCAGAAGGATCTTCAAAGGCGAGATCAAGAACCCGCTGCTTCGGAGGATACTTTATCCGAAGCCGAAAAATAAATAGGAATCAGAGGTATTGAATGAACGACGATATAAAAAAGTTGATCGAGGATATGGACAATGTTCCGGAGGGCTCAGAACCGGCCGTTAACAATGCTGACGCGTTCGTGAAGCAAACGATAAAGAGCTGCAGACTGTTTACAGAACCTGCGGATACGGTCAAGTATTACGGAGAACAGCGCCGTGATTTCTGGAACGAGGACAGCGACGAAGTAATGCTCCTGAACCAGTTTTTCAACAACGCGATAGTTTCGGGGGACCCCGAATCCGTCGGGATCGCAAAAGCCGGATTTGAACAGCTTGAAAAGCACGACGACGAAATGCTGCACGACGTGATAGGAAGCGTACTGCTCTGCCACCTTAACCTCGAAGAATTGATCGATCTTTTTGACCCGGAAAAACAGCCGGAATACCGGCGCTATAATCTTGCTGTGACGGCGAAATTCCACCCCGAGCTCATGTCCGAAGAGCGCCGTACGGCAGTATTTGACAGCCTGAAAAAACGTGTTAAGGCCATGCTCAGGGACAATCCCCCCGAAGCCCGCGAAGTTTTTGACGAAGCGCTCATCCTGGGCGAATTCGGTGACAGCCGGGCAATACCGGTGCTGCGCCGCTATGCCGTGCTGCTTCAGAAGCCGTCTGACGAAGAGTACGCCTTGTATGAGGAGCGCGCTAAAAAAGGCGAAAAAGTGAAGCCGGTCGAAGGGCTTACGCCTGCGATGATGATGTGGGAGATCTGCGGCGAGATCGAAGAACTGGGCGGCAATGCAGATGATATTAAGGCGAAGGATCCGTTTAAGCATCTGACGTACGATCTGTAAGATCCGGACGTGTGGTTCCGGCGAAATGATGTGAAAACCGGCCGCGACCGACCGGTATGCAAAAAGGAGATTTGAATATGGACAATAACTTTCCAACAGAGCTTATTCCGAGAAAAGAGTTTCCCAGGCCGCAGCTTTACCGGGGAGAGGAAAACTGGCTGAATCTGAACGGCAGGTGGGAATTTGAAATTGACCACGGAAACAGCGGAGTTTCGCGGAAAATGTTCCGGGAAGACGCCGTGTACGGCAGGGAGATAATTGTCCCGTTCTGCCCGGAAAGTAAATTGTCCGGCATCGAAAATAAAGATTTTATGCGCTGCGTCTGGTACAGGCGGAAGGTGCTGCTTCCGGCCGGATGGGATCTTCAGAAAGGCAGAGTGCTCGTTCATTTCGGCGCTGTAGATTATTTTGCGCAGGTCTGGGTCAACGACGAGTACGTCGGCGGCCATCGCGGCGGCTACGTTTCGTTCCAGCTCGACCTTACCGACGCGCTGAAGAAGGCGGTCAATGACGGCGGTGCTTCTGTTGTCCCCGAATTCAGGCTCACGGTGCGTGCCGAGGATGACGTCCATTCTCCCGCGCAGCCTTCCGGAAAACAAAGCTATGATTATTATTCGGCCGGCTGCCACTACACCCGCACTACCGGCATCTGGCAGACCGTCTGGCTCGAATACGTGCCGCGCTATTATGTGCGCAAACTGTTCCTGACCCCTGACGTAAAGAACGAAAAACTGAGCGTCCGCGTGCGTCCCGACCGTTATCTCGCGCCCGGTTCGAAGCTCAGCGTCACGGTAAAAGACGGAGAAAAAACACTGAGGACGTTGACCGCGGCGGCAGGCTGGGGCGAGACCGAGATCGTGGTACCGATGCCCGGGGCAACGCTCTGGGAGCCCGGTAAGCCGTATCTGTACGGGCTCGAACTCGAATTGACCGCGCCCGGCGAACTGACGGATCACATCGAATCGTATTTCGGCATGCGCACCGTCGAACTTACCCCCGAATGCCTGCTGGTCAACGGCAAAAAGGTGTTCCAGCGCCTCATCCTCGACCAGGGCTTCTATCCGGACGGCATTTACACCGCTCCGACCGACGACGAACTGCGTGCGGATATCGAGCGGTCAATGGCTTTCGGCTTTAACGGGGCGCGCCTCCATCAGAAGGTGTTCGAGCAGCGCTTCCTTTACTGGGCGGATAAGCTCGGCTATATGTGCTGGGGCGAGCATGCGAACTGGGGCTTCGACGTCTGCAATCCGGCAGTGTACGGATCTTTCGTTGACGAATGGAGCGAGATAGTGGAGCGCGATTATTCGAATCCGTCGATAATCGGCTGGTGTCCGTTCAACGAGACGAATAAGGGTGACGCGACCGTGGGCGGCATATACCGCCTTACCAAACGGCTCGATCCGACGCGCCCGGTAATCGACACGAGCGGCTGGTTCCACCATAAAACAATTGACGGCAGTTCCGGAACGGATATTTTCGATTTCCACGACTATGAGCAGAACGCAGAGGTCCTTGCGGAACGGTTAAGACCGTATGCGGAAGGTAAAACGCCGCCTCACGCGCCTATAACAGACGTCAGCGTATGGCGCCCGGATACGCCGTATTTCTGCAGCGAATTCGGCGGGATCCTCTGGACAGAAAAGGAATCTGGCGCCGGCTGGGGCTACGGCGTCGGTCCCGCGGATAAGCAGGAATTCATATCGCGGTTCGGTGCATTAGCGTCAACGCTTCTTTCGAATCCCAAGGTCTGCGCTTTTTGCTACACTCAGCTTACCGATATCGAGCAGGAGCAGAACGGCCTTTATACGTACGAGCGCGTTGCCAAATTCCCGCCCGAAGCGCTGAAGCCGTTTATTGCCGCGAAAGCCGCGATAGAGGACTGAAACAGAGCAAATTTAAGAGGGGAAAGTGTTGAAAAAATATATTGCGCCAATAATTATGCTGGCGATCTTCGAAGCGATAGCTGTCACGCTGTGGCTTACCAAGGACAATTTCTTCTATTTTGTTAATTTTACTTATATCGGCTGCTCGATCGCGCTGGGCATGTTTCTGTACATAAAAAAATATAAACACGCCAGACGGGTCGTGCAGCTGCTTGTCGGGCTGTATATGCTCATATACCTCGGATTTATCTGCGGCGAAAATATGCAGATCGAGGGTTTCTGGTACTATCTCTTCACCGGAGTGTTCGAGGCGGCAACGATCCACTATGCCGTGGCTAAGATCTTCGGCCCGCTGATCTTCGGCCGCGGCTGGTGCGGTTACGCGTGCTGGACGGCAATGGTGCTCGATTTTCTTCCTTATAAAGTCCCTTCGCAGCCCCGGAAAAAGCTCGGCTGGATCAGGTATATCACGTTTGCATTGTCAATCATGTTCGTGTCGGCGCTGTTCCTTGCGAAGGTGGGCAATATCGAGCGTATCATGTTCTGGGCTTTTGTTGCCGGCAACGCATTGTATTATGCGGTCGGGATCGTGCTGGCGTTTGTTTTTAAGGACAACCGCGCTTTTTGTAAGTATGTCTGTCCGGTCACGGTGTTCATGAAGCCGATGAGTTATTTTGCGCTGTTCCGCGTGCGGTGCAAGAAGGATCTGTGTGTGGGTTGCGGGAAGTGCAAGCGTGTCTGCCCGATGGATGTTGACGTGACCGATAATTCGCGCAAGCGGAAGAACGGCACCGAGTGCATTTTGTGCATGGAATGTGTAAAAAACTGCCCCAAAAAGGCGCTTTGAGCGGGCGCGCCGCCCGGATGCGGCGCCCGCGATAAAAAACTACCTCATTAACATTGCACGAAGCCGGATAGATGGCTAAGAATTTTGTTTGACCGAAATGCGAATAAATGTAGGGAACGCATGAGACCCAAAATTCGTGCCATCATCCGGTTCGTGCCCCATTTTCTCGCTCATTTGACGCCGCTCTGAAGCGGCGCCCTTTCTGCAAATGGGACAAAATTCCGAGTTTGA